>JASLGV010000131.1 GCA_030149995.1 Pedobacter sp. | reverse complement strand
GTGAAAATGAAATTGAAGCCGATCTGGATGATTTCCCGTTCGATGTTTCTTTTAAAATATTGAGATATAAAATGACCATCATAAAACCTCGTCAGGAAGCGGTAACAATCCCTGGATCGGGTGGTTCTTTTGCTGGTCCTGTAAAAGCTGCGCTGGCTTCAATCGTACCGGGTACAAGGGTATTTTTTGACGACATCGTTTCGCAGGGGCCAGATGGTCGTCAGCGTATTTTACCTTCGATCTCATTTACGGCAAAATAAAAAGAATTATGAAAAGGATTTTAAGCATTGCTGTCTTGGTTCTCTTAACGGGTTTTGTATTCGCACAAAAACCGATAAAGAAGAAAACAACTACTCCTGCGGCTAAACAAACGCCGGTAGTAGAAACACCAGCTGCTACCCCGGTAGTGGAAGCGCCTAAGACCGTGGCTAAGAAAAAATTAAAAGTACCACCAAAGGATGGCTTTTATGCACGTAAGGATATAGATAGTACGGCAATGGTGCCTTTGGCAGATGTGCGGGAAGAGGATGTTTTTTATGCAAAGCGTATATGGCGTGAAATTGATTTGCGTGATACCGTTAACTCTCCGTTGAAATCGCCTAAATCGAGGTTAATAGATGTGTTGCTGGCAGCTGTAAAAGCTGAAGAATTAACCGCTTATTCACCAATTGATAGTGCATTGAACGAAGACGATGCTTTTAATAATCCTATGTCGGCTGATTCAGCTGCTAAGGCAGCCTTAGGTACAGCAGAAGTTTCCAACAACAAGACGGGAACGGTTAGCACAGTGGTAAATGATTTTAATCCGGATCTGTTTCTAAAATTCAGGGTAAAAGAAGACTGGATTTTTGATGTTAAACGGTCTATTTTCGAACCACGTATTGTGGGGATTGCACCGCTTAAGTTCAATGAAATATCTAAACAATGGCAGCCGGTTTTCTGGGTTTACTATCCGGAAGCAAGAGAGTTGCTGGCAAGAAAACGTTTGGTTAACACCAACAACGACGCCTCGACCCTGAGCTTTGACGATTTCTTTATCCGCCGTTTGTTTAGCAGTTACATTATAAAAGAATCTAATCCGGGCGATAATAAAATACGCGATATTATTACAGATCCCCGCGAAAGACTTTACGAATCTGAACGGATTAAAAAATCTGTACTTGATTACGAACAAGGACTTTGGGAATATTAATAAAAAAAAGATGTCTGCATAAGACATCTTTTTTTTATTACAGCCTTTACAGCGATGCCACCTCTGCGTTTAGAGTTTAATGCTTTATGAAGCGGGTTCCTGTCTAAAGTAACCGGTTAGCGCCACAATCTGCTTTTTGTTTAAAACTTCAGACAGCTCTTTTTCTGTTGCTTCCCGAATTTTCTTGACCGATTTAAACTGCGTAAGCAACTTATCGGCGGTGGTTTTACCAATGCCCGGAATTTGTTCAAGCTCGGTTTTAAGGGTTCCCTGATCGCGCTTTTTGCGGTGAAAGGTAATTCCAAAACGGTGTGCCTCATCGCGCAACTGCTGGATTACTTTCAGTGTTTCTGATTTTTTATCGAGGTACAGCGGAAAAGAATCGCCGGGATAAAAAAGTTCTTCGAGTCTTTTGGCAATACCGATTACGGTTAAGCGGTTGTAGATACCCAACGCTTTTAAACTCTTTACAGCCGACGAAAGTTGCCCTTTACCACCATCAATAATGATGAGCTGAGGCAAAGGTTGGTTTTCGTCGAGAAGGCGTCTGTAACGTCTGAAAACAGCCTCTTCCATAGTGGCAAAATCGTTTGGTCCTTCTACGGTTTTAACATTGAAATGCCGGTAATCTTTTTTAGAAGGTTTTGCATCTTTAAAAACCACAATGGCCGAAACAGGGTATTTCCCCTGGAAGTTCGAGTTATCAAAACATTCTATATGTTTAGGCAACTGCGTTAAGCGCAGATCCTTTTGCATCTGGGTTAAAATCCGTTCGGTTCTCAGATCCGGATTGAGCTTTTCATATTGATTGAGTTTCTCCTTTTTAAAGAAAAGTACATTCTTTTGCGAAAGCTCCAGCAATTTCTTTTTCTCGCCCAGTTGCGGTACCACGAAACGTAAATTTTCATCCTCCAGCGATAATTTAAAAGGCACCACCACTTCTTTCGAAGTACTGTTAAATTTGGTTCTGAACTCCAGCATGGCTGAAGTTAAAATTTCATCATCGCTTTCGTCGAGCTGTTTTTTAACCTCAATGGTTTGCGTTTGGATAATGGTACCGTTCATTACTTTCAGGTAATTGACAAAAGCATAACGCTCATCCGAAGCAATACTCACCACGTCTAAATTGGTAATGGCACTGCTTACAACGGTCGATTTACTCTGATACTTTTCGAGTATCTGCAATTTCTTGGCATACTGATGGGCCAGTTCAAAGTTTAGTTCGTCGGCTGCATTTTTAATTACCTGCTTAACCTCTTTGATTACATTACTGACTTTACCATTTAGAATTTCTTTGATCTCTGCAATGTTATGGTCGTAATCCTGTTCAGACTGGTATGCCTGGCAGGGGCCTTTGCAATTGCCTATCTGGTATTCAAGGCAAACTTTAAACTTGCCTTCTGCAATGTTTTTGGCATTGAGGGGCAGGTTGCAGGTTCGCAGGGCATAGGTTTCTTTAATCAGGTCGAGCATGGTGTGCATCATGCCAACAGAACCATAGGGGCCAAAATAAGTAGATCCGTCTTTTATTACTTTGCGCGTGGAATAAATACGCGGATAGTTTTCTTTTTTAATAATAATCCAGGGGTAGGTTTTATCATCTTTAAGGTTGATGTTAAACTTGGGCTGGTGTTTTTTGATGAGGCTGTTTTCGAGTAACCAGGCATCAATCTCCGTATCAACAATGGTAAAGGTTATCTTTCGGATCCTGGAAACCAGTACGCGTGTTTTACCATTAAACTGGCTTTTATCGCTGTTAAAATAAGAACCCACCCGGTTGCGCAAATCTTTGGCTTTACCAATGTACATGAGTTTTCCATCTGCATCCCAATACTGGTAAACGCCGGGTTTGTGCGGAATGGCCGTTAAGGCCGTTTTATGATCGAAACTGCTCATTAATTACAAAAATACGTGCTTATAACCATATTATTTAATGGTCTTTGTATTGAACCTAAAAAAAATGCCAAACCTCCTCAGGTTTGGCATTGAATATTATACTTATCCGGTTAACTAAAAACCGAGTTTTTTATCCAGTTCGGTGGTACCTTCTTCCTGTGTCTGGTATTGGTTACAATCGAACACAATAGAAGTTCCGTTTTTGGGCGCTTCAAAATCGGCTTTTGTTATTTTGAGAGCCGGGTTGGCGTACACACGTTTGATAAAGCCTGCAAAAATTGGCAGGGCTGTATTGGCACCTTCTCCCTCACGGGTACTGATAAAGTGGAAAGCCCTGTCTTCGCAACCGGTCCATATACCGGTAACCAGCTGGGGTGTTATAGACATAAACCAGCCATCTGAGTTGTTTTGTGTTGTACCGGTTTTACCACCAATTGGTGCATTGATTTTGTACTTATAGTTTAACCTCGAACCGGTTCCGTTGGTAATTACGCCCTTTAACATACGTGTCATTACATAAGCCACTTCTTCGGGCATAACCGGTTTTGGAATGGCCTTTTTGGTATATAAAACCACGCCGTTTTTATCTTCAATTCTGAGCAGGTAAATTGGTTGTGTGTAATAACCTTTATTGGCAAAAGTACCATATGCGCCTACCATGTTGTATACAGAAGCATCAAAAGAACCCAGGGCAATGGAAGGATAAGCCGGAACATTGGGAATGCCCATTTTGGTTGCCAGGTTGGAAACCGCTACAGGGCCAACCTGCTTCATTACGTAGGCCGTTACATAGTTTTGAGAATAGGCCAGTGCTTTCTGCAAGGTAATGTCGCCCGGAAGTGTACCCGACGAGCGTGGGGTCCATGGTGCGCCAAATCCTTCAATGGTAACCGGAACATTCGGAACGGTTAAACAAGGAGAAATCCCATTTTCGACCGCAACGGCATAGGTAAAAGGTTTGGCGGTTGAACCTACCTGACGGGTACCCATCTTCACCTGGTCGTACTTGAAATGCTCAAAATTAATACCGCCAACCCAGGCTTTTACATAACCTGTTTGCGGATCCATACTCATCATGGCATTTCTCAGCAACATTTTGTAATAACGCACAGAGTCTACCGGTTTCATCGTGGTATCGATGTTGCCATGCCAGGTAAAGATGCTGAGTTCCGTAGGCGTATTAAAGTCTTTGGTAATCTCCTCGTCTGATTTGCCTTCGAGCTTTAATGCTTTATAACGATCAGAACGTTTTATTCCCTGTTCAATCTGTAAACTTTTATCTTTAAAGGGATCGCGGCCTTTCCAGCTGTTTATAAACTGTTGTTGCAACACTTTCATGTATTCTTTCTGCGCTTCCTCTGCATATACCTGCATATCGTAATTGATGGTGGTATAAATTTTTAAACCATCGCGATCCAGGTCGTAAGGCGTACCATCTGCCTTGTTGATGCCCTGTTCCTGAAAAATGGCTTTGATATCATTTTTAAGTACCGATCTGAAATAAGGTGCAATACCATCGTTAATGGTGGCCGCATTGAAATGCAGATTTAAAGGTTTTTCCTTTTCTTTATCAAAATCCTGCTGAGTCAGCAAATCGGCCTTTACCATCATGGCCATCACAGTATTTCTCCGGTTGAGTGAGCGCTCCGGGTGGCGGGTAGGCGAATACATGGTAATTCCTTTTTGCATACCAACCAGTGTGGAGGCCTGCGTAATGGAAAGCTGATCGGGACTGGTGCTGAAATAAACCCTTGCAGCCGATTTAATGCCATATGCCTGGTTTCCAAAATCGACCGTATTCAGATACATGGTGATGATTTCTTCTTTGGTATAGTTGCGTTCGAGCTTAACCGCTACAATCCATTCCTTTAACTTGGTTAAAACCAGGGTGAAGAAATTTAAATTAGACTCGCGCGGAAACAGGTTTTTGGCCAGCTGTTGTGTAATGGTACTGGCGCCCTGTTTCTTCCCAATCAGGTTGTAAAAAATAATACTGAAGGTCCTTTTGAAGTCGATACCCGAATGTTCTTTAAAGCGGGTATCTTCTGTTGCGATCAGTGCATTGATTACATTGGGCGAAATTTCCTTGTACGAAACATTGGAGCGGTTTTGTACAAAGTAAGTACCCAGGGTTTGCCCGTTATCGGCAATTATTTCTGATGCCTGGTTACTTTTTGGATGCTCTATATCTCTGAAAGAAGGTAAGGCTCCGAAAACACCTAAACCAATCAGTGAAATAAAAATAGCAAAGAGGCCAATACCGCCAACAACTATTTTCCAGATCAGCAAATTGTATTTCTTTATATCTTCTTTGGAAAGGGCTTTGTTCATTTTGTGTGTTTTTTAGCTTAATATCTATTCAAAAAAGAGAACGATTTTAAGGCTGCAAATTTATTTATTTTTTCCGGAATAAACCTTTTTCAACGGGCGCATATATTTTACCCTGTGTTTTACTGGTAGCTGTTTTTATAAAACTCTATATATTCATTAATGCGCTGCCTGTTGGTTAGTTTCTCAAAATTTTCCTTGCTGATGACAAAAGTCTTGTAAGCATTGGCAGGCACTTTCATGATGTTTTTCAGCTGGTTCTTAATGCTTTCATCGTATATTTTAGCATCTTCCAGGTCTACAAAGCTACTGATATAGATTAACTGATCTTCATCAAGCTCTACAAGTTTATGCACCAGTTCATTGTCTGGATAATTACCCCGGTTAAACTGTCCGATACCAAATCTGGACGAGCTTAAGGTAAGAGAAGCATCGTTTACATCTATTACATAATAATAGGTATCTGAAGTGGCGGTACTGAAAATACTAACAGGTTTGGCAGCTGGTTCTGCTGCTTGTGTAACCGAAGGCTTGGGCGTTGCAGTTTTTACAACCGGGTTTTCAGCTGCCTTTTGTTCTGGTGCCACATCTGTCTGCTTATTTACCGGTTTTTGTACATAGCTGTCGGGTTTTGCATTGCTCAGGAAGCGTGGTTCATTAAGATCAAAATCGGTTAACGCCACCTTTCTTTTTTTAAACTCATCGAGGTGTGCATTGATATAATTCAAATGGTCTTTAACCAGCGGGGTAATAATTTTATCGTCGGGGTAAAGTGTTACAATGGAATTAAACTCGCGCAACAGCGGATCGATCGGGGCAGTACGGCCTGTAGCAATGGCCTTTAAATAGGCAAATTGAGGTGCCAGCTCGTTTTCTTTAAAGTTGCTGATGTTATCGGTAGATTTTTTGATTACACTGGCATAGTCTTTTTTAGCATAATCGTCGTACACAATGTTGTAATTGTTGTTTAGCAAGGCTTCGAGCTGGTTTTGTCTGGCCGAGTACGAAGGATCTGAAATGGTTCTGGCAAAACCTGAGTTCGGAAACTTATCCAGCACCAGGTTTTTGTAGTTGGCCGCCGTAGCCGGATCGGTTTCAATGTTGTTCAGGTAAAGGCTATAATAAATAGCGGCCAGGTGGTTGTTTTCCGGGAAACGTTTTAAGAGCTCCAGGTAAACTTTGTTGGCCTCTGCCTTATCGTTTAATTCCTGCTGGTAGAAACCTGCAATTTCGAAGTAGGCGTCAATAATGTGCTGGTTCGATTTAAGCAGCAGGGTATCGTTTACCGGTAATGCTGCCAGATATTGTTTTTCGAGTGCTAATTGTTTAGTGGTATCTGTTGCCGAGAGGTTATCGGGCGAAAGTTCGTTGGCTACATTTCCGCCAGCCAGGATCAGATTGGTTTCCTGTGCCGATGAGCGCTGACTCTGACGCCAGTTATCTTCCAGCTGCCTGTTGCCCCAGCGTTTTTTGAAATCAGAAATTCCGTTGCTGATGGCAGCAGTGTTGTTAAAGTAAAAGGTACTGCCGGCAGGTTGATTGCCTAAAGGCTGATTCGAAATATCTTCTGTAAGAAAAGACTGGGTATTGCCGTTGTCGGTATTTTTTGCAGCGGCTACCTGGCGGGTAAATAATTTTTTAACTTTCGCTTCGCGTTCTGAGGCGGGTAGTTTGGCAATCGCCTGTAAAGTATCTTCTTTTGAAATAAGGGTGTACCGGTCTGTTAAGTATTGCAGGTTGGCCGTCTTTTTAACAATATTATCGTAATCGGGAAAGTTGTTTGGTAAAATGAGTACCGTACTGTCGTAATACAGCTTTGCCTTAATATAATTTTTAAATTCTTTAAAGTTCAGATCGGCAATGCGCAGGTAAGAAAGGGCTTTCTGGTTCTGGTTGCGGGTACTGGATCGGATGGATTTGTTGTAATAGGTTTCGGCTTTCTGGTATTGGTGTTGGTTGGAAAGCAGTTCGCCCACCTGGTAATAAATCTGGTCAATATATTCGGCATTTTTATCGTCCTTAAGCAAAACGAGTAATTGTTGTTCTTTATTAAGTTGTTCGCCGTTTAGAATGGCTTTTAGTTTTATGCGGTTTAAATTGGCGTGGAAATACATTTCAAAAGGAGCATTGCTTTTTTCCACTTTGGTGAAATTGGCAAATGCATCCTGCAGGTTGTTTTCTTTTTCCTGAAGTTGAGCCAGTATAAAGCGCCAGCGAATGCGTTGTTGTGTTTGAGGAGCACTGGCAATGGCAGCTTCGAGCAGCACCATGGCTTCTTTATTGCGTTTTTGGTAAATCCGCATTTGCGCCGTAGTTGCCAGCGGTTCGGCAAGATCTTTCTTTAAGTAATCGGCGGCCCGCAACATCGTGTCTAAAATCTTATCGGCATCGCTTAAATGATTCAATTGCATCTGGCTTCTCGCTTTCCAGTTTAAAGCCATGATGTAGGTTTTTAAATCATCTTTATAGGTTTTAGCTGTATAATCGAAGTATTCAGTAGCAATGAAATAGTTTTCTTTGTAAAAATTGGCTTTGCCCAGCAACATGTAGGCATCGTCTATATAATTACTGAAACTTTTATCATTGATAATGGTTTGGCCTTTCTGGATCACCGCATCGAGCTGCTTATGTGCTTTTCCGGTGGTTATAACCAGATCTTTTTGGGGTTCAGGATCTAAATAGACGGGTAGTATTTTCTCGTAATTATCTACATATCCCTGCAAAAGACCTTCGTTATACTCGGTTAGCAGTTCGTTGGCATTATATATATAATTGTACCGGGCTGTTAAATTTTGCATTTTACGGCTGACGGCAGTATCTTTAGGCGTTATACAACCATATATAAATAGCAGGCTTAGGCAGAAAAGTACAGGAGTTAGGCTTTTGTGGGCGTAATTTTTCAAGTATAAGAAGTCTCTTTAGTGAAATAAAATAAACAAAATTTATGCAAAAATATTTTATTCAGCAATATTTTTTAATTATTCAAAGTTAATTTAATTATTGCATTAAAAAATGGAAAAACCTAAAGATGAAAATACGGATAAAAAGCTAAATAATGCAGCTAAATATTCTGCAATTGGTTTTCAAATGATCGCTACAATCGGCGTGCTTTCGTTTATCGGTTACAAGATCGATCAGGGGCGTGCAGGATCACCCCAGATTTTTACTGCCATTTTTGGTCTAATAGGTGTGGGTGCTTCGCTTTACCTGGCCATTAAGC
>JASLGV010000087.1 GCA_030149995.1 Pedobacter sp. | reverse complement strand
TGATTTTTTAAGGTTTTTAGGCCACCATAAGATCATGCCGGTAATGAGCAGTATTACAAAAATAAAGGTAGACCAGCCAATAATCTGCTGCCCGATGGGATGGTTGATTAACAGGCTCCAGTGGAGCATTTTAACCACGTTAAAGAAATTGTGCTTATAGTCTGCTACCAAAGTTACCTGACCCGTATATGGATTTACAAACACAGCGTCGTAATAAGCAATTGCATCGAAATAAAAAAAGGCTTTTGGATCTCCGCTTTTAAAGGTGGTAAATTCCCAGGCCCTCGACGCTTCCTGGTATGTGGTAATAAAGCCTATTTTTTTATCGTGTCCAAGGGTTTTTTGAGCCTGTTTAATTAAGAGGCTCAGCGGTTGTTTTTTATGGTTTTCCGGTACTTGTACAAAAAGTTCTTTACGATAAATGAACTCTGTAATTTCTTTCTGAAAAACGAAAATACAACCTGTAATGGCAATAAAGGTAACAAGGGTACCAGATACGATCCCCAGCCATAAGTGCAGCCAATCGCTCACCCTTCTGAATCTCGATTTCTTGGATTTTATTTTTGAATTTTGTTTGATAATGGCCATTAAACAGGTTGTTTGATAAAATACCGTCAGGTTGTGTTTTTACTTAATTTCTGTAAAGTAAGTTGTTAAATGCCAGACTTTTTCATAAGGCTTATTGTTTAATGTGCCAGGTGTTTTATCTTCGGTAAAAGCTTCGAGGAAATAATTTCCCTTTTGCCTGGGGTTGAAGGTGTATTTGCCTGCAGCATCGGTTTCAACTTCCTGGTTTTTAAAATCCGGAGAAACAATACTTATTTTTTGTTTCGCAAATGCTGTCTTGTTATAAATTACCTGGTGTACAGCCGTTTCGCCAACATTTAAAACCTGTTTTTCAGGTCTGATGGTTAGCAGCGCATTTTCAGGAAAGCGATTATTACTTGTAGCATTTCCAACGTTTACATCGGCAAAAGCATAATATTCAATCTTAGCTTTTTCATAAATATCTTTTACCTCATGAACAATGGATAGTTGATAAACTCCATCCTGATCTGGGGTAAAGCTGGTTTTAAAGAACAACACATCGGGGGTTGCCGTTAATACCTTGCTTGAACCGTTCGGGGCTGTTAAAACGAGTTTAAATTCTTTTAAGTTGCTGAACCATTTTTTTGCCGAATCCGGTTCTCTCGACTCATATTCTCCAAAAAAAACTCTTACCTCCTGAGGCTGGCCTTTTTTTCCTGCCGAGGCCGTTTCTATCCATAAAGCGTGGGCAAAAACACCCGATACGCTACAGGTAATGAGCATTAATAATAAAGCGATTTTACTTTTCATAAGCTTGGATTTTTCTTGAAAAAGTTGTTAAAATTTTAATTTCGGGCTTGCTTAAAACTTATAAGAAATGCTACCTGTAAAGCTTCTGAGCTTTTGAGGGTTCATGGTACCGTAACCAATCCAGTATTCCTGGTTGGTTAAGTTATCTACTTTTGCTCCAATGCGGTATTTTGGTTTGTCGTAAAATAAAGTAGCGTTTAGTGTGGTAAATGCCGGTAAGGTAAAGACACCCATCGAAGCACTGTTAACAATCTTGTTATCGCTGGCATAGTTTCCGCCAAAACCAACTCCGGCACCTCTTAAACCACCGTTTAGGAGTTTGTAACTGATCCAAAGATTGGCTGTATAAGGCGACATAGAGTAGGCATCTCTGCGACCTTCTACATTTACATCGGCATTAACCAGTTTGTTATCGTTATAAGAGAAACCTGCAACAATATTTAAGCCGGCAAATGGATTGGCCAATACTTCGGCTTCTATACCTTTACTGATTTTTGTACCATTCTGTATGCTGAAATTCTGATTGTTAGGGTCTGTTCTAACAATGTCCTGAACTTTGATGTGGTAATAAGAGATGGTACTGCTCAGTTTGCCGTTAAAAGCGTCTAATTTAACACCGCCTTCTATTTGATTGGCTTGCTCTGGTTTAAATGTTTCGCCGGTAGCACTTCTGCCACCTACATTGTTAAAGCCATTCTGGTAGTTGGCAAAAATGGATATCTGATCTTTAATTGGCTGATAAACCAAACCGAATTTTGGTGAATAAGCTGTTTGTTTATAGGCTCCCGTACGTGCTTGTAAAGCCTCATCGTAGTTACCCTGGTTATCGAAGCGATCGATGCGTAAGGCTGCCAGCGCGATTAAGTTGTTGGTGATGTTAACCACATCCGAAATATAAGCACTGTAAGTATTGCTGATGGTATTGATTGGATAGGTCGAAACCTGCCCTGGAATTTGTCTGGCATTTGCATAAAAAGCGGCCAGGTTGGTTTCGTTGAAATTGCCATAAGCAGGTGTATTACCACTTTTTGGAATCACATCGAAAGAATCAATTGAATAGAATTTTATATTTGATTTCTGACGCAGGTAATCTAAACCGATAACAACCCTGTTTTTAACAGAACCAATGTTAAACTCGCCGTTAAAATTTTGCTGTATTTCTGTTGCATACGCCTCACCATGATCTGTAGATTGATCGCCCCTCGACAGGAAATCTGCACCAGGACCTGCATTTGGATTGCCCAATGCCGGATAATTATTCGGTACTAAAAAGAAATAGGGACCACGGCCATTAGAAAAACTATAGGTATTTGTAATATTGGTTTGAGACGTCCATTTTTCGCTTATCTTATAAGTGGCTTGTGCAAAAACGTTATTGGTTTTATACTGCTGTGTTAAATCGTTGCCAGTATACGAACGTTTATAGTCTAAGCCAGCATCTTTGGCATTTGAAAAGCCTAAATCAGCAACCGGGAAATAGAAGAAGATAATCGATTTGCCGATGTTGGTTCCGTAAGAAAGCTCGGCGTCAAAGTCAAATCTTAAACGATCGTTTACTTTATACGTTAAACTCGGTGCAAAAATAAAGTTTTTATCAAATCCGGCATCCTGGAAACTACCTTCATAATTATATCCACCATTGAGGCGCATGTAAATCTGGTTTTTCTTGTCAATCGGGGTGTTAAAATCAAACGTTACCCTTTCAAAATCATAACTGCCCTTGCTGTAAGAAACTTCACCGCCAAGCGTATCGTAAGGTTTTTTGGTTACGCGGTTAATTAAACCGCCATAAGAAGTAAGGGCACTACCAAACAAAGTTGCAGAGGGGCCTTTTATAACTTCTATATGGTCTATGTTTACCCCATCTATTCTGGAAGTAACGTTGCCGGCAATACCATTTCTGAGTTTGCTTTGTACAATAAAACCGCGAGAACTGAAGTAAGAGCCACCATCTCCGGCTCTTCCGGTACTTTCCCACATCCGTTGAAAACCCGCGGCATTGCGCGTTACGGCATCATCAACAGAAAATACCATCTGATCTGTAAGCAGGTCTTTGGTTATGGTTGTATATACCTGTGGGTTTTCAAGATTATTTATGGGCATTTTCGAAACATAGGCACTTTGTTTGGTTGCATATTTATTTGCTTTCGAGCTGTTAATGTCTACTTCGCTCAGTTGGCTGGCATTCTGAACAACGGTGAAATCTATGGTGAGGTCCTGACCTGCCGTAACGATTATCTCTTTTTCGACAGATTTTATACCTACGGCCGATACTTTTAACGTATACGAACCAGGTTTAACCTTTCCGATTTCAAAAAGGCCCGAATCGTTGCTTACATTGCCCTGGCCTTTTCCTTTTAAGCCAACGCTTACATAAGCAACGGGCTTACCATCGATGGTTGTTACTTTGCCTTTTATGGTAGAAAGCTGTTGCGCAAAGGCAACAATATGAACAGCTGTTAATATAAATATTAAGCTGAATAGTCTTATTTTATACATGTTGAATTTATTTGGATTAATTCTAAACAGCGCAAAATAACGGTGCAGAATTTTATTATCCAAATTATTTTGAATAATTCTAAATTACAGGTGTTTAAAAACCAGCATGTTTTAATTTTTAACATGAAAAACCAAATCGCCTGATTACCTGTTTCTTAATAAAAGGAATTGAAGATGAATATACGCTCGAATGAGCCGTTCTGGCTGGTGAAAAATGGAATTCTGCATGTTTATCCTTCTTTACAAAGAGATCTTGAAACAGAGGTGCTGATTATAGGCAGCGGTATTACAGGTGCCCTGATGGCGCATGCCTGCATGGAAAAGGGATATCAGACAACCTTAATTGATAAACGCGAAGTCGCTAACGGAAGTTCGGCGGCTACAACCTCCATGCTTCAATATGAAATTGATGTACCGCTATACCAGCTGATTAAGCAAATAGGTACTGCAGGTGCCGTAGGGGCTTACAAGGCATGCAGAAAAGCCATTTACGAGCTGGAAGATCTAACATTTAAAATTAATTCTGGTGCCGGATTTGAAAGAAAGAAATCTGTTTATTTTGCTTCGTCTAAAAAAGATCTAAAGTGGCTTTTGCAGGAGTTTGAAACCCGTAAAAAGTATGGATTTGATGTAAAATGGCTTGATAAAGAAACCTTAAAATCCAAGTATGGTCTGGTGGGAGAGGCGGCCATTCTTTCGGCTGATGGAGCCAGTATTGATGCTTTTAGGATGGCACATGACTTACTGGCTTTTAATGCAGCAAGGGGATTAAAAGTGTTTGATAAAACAGAATTAATAAAGGTAGAGCACCGGGCCGATGCCGAATATGCATTTTTACAGACAGGTGCAAAGATTAAAACCAAACACCTTATATATTGCAGCGGATATGAAACACAGCATCTTCTGCCCGAAAAGGTTGTAAAACTCAAAAGCACTTATGCGATGGTGAGCGAACGTTATGAAAACCTTTCCGCTGGCTTGTCAAATACCTTGTTTTGGAATACCGATACGCCTTATGCCTATATTCGTACAACCACTGATGGACGTTTATTGATGGGCGGTGCGGATGAGGATTTTAAAAATCCTGTAAAACGCGATTTAATGTTAGACTGGAAAACAGAAAAACTGCATAAAACCATTCAGAAGATCCTGCCGGATATTAAGTACATACCAGATTTTAGCTGGTGTGGTACTTTTGGCGAAACAAAAGATGGTTTACCCTACATTGGTCCGCATCCCAAATTTCCAAACAGTTATTTTGTGCTTGGCTTTGGCGGAAATGGTATTACATTTTCCGTTTTAGGAATGGATATTATAACCGGAATGATGGAGGGTAAACCGGATTTACTGGCCTATTTTTTCAGATTTGGCCGTTAAGCTAAAGTTTAGTTAATGATTACCTGCTGTACGTTGATGGCACGTTCAGTATCATTAGCCGGATGGATTAAACCTCCTAACATAATATCATAGTGGAAACCAGCTTTAAAAGCAACTTTCGGTAAACTTGCTAAAATAGCTCCGCCGGCGTCTTTTACATCAAATGCATAAGAACCAACATCTAAGGCTATAAAGCCACTGTATGCTTTATAAGCTTTTCCGGTAGCTAAGGCTGTGGTACTTTCAGCTTTGAATAAACTCAG
>JASLGV010000076.1 GCA_030149995.1 Pedobacter sp. | reverse complement strand
TATCTGTTGTATCAAATTCCAGCTGGTAAATGGTTCCGCGCGGAATAATCAGGTAATCGCCATAGCTGAATTTGATTTCGCCGAAACCGGTTTTCAATTTCCCGGAACCTTCATGTACAAAAATCATTTCATCAGCCTGGCTGTTTTTATAAAAATAATCGGTCATCGATTTTCTGGGTGCTGCCAGAATAATGTGCAGGTCGCTGTTAACCAGCACCGGCTTACGGCTTTTCAGATAATCGTCTTCCGGTTTAATTTTAAAACCAATCAAACTGGTGTGTTTCAGATGTTTTTCTCGTGCAATTTTGGGCGCTACACTGTAGGCTTCGCCCAGTTCTTTAACAATGGTGGGCGGGTGACAGTGGTAAACAAGGGAATAAAGGCTGGAGAAACCTTCGGTTGATACCAGCTCTTCAGCATACAGCGTGCCATCCGGTTTGCGAAAAACCGTATGGCGTTTAGCGGGTATTTGTCCCAATTTATGATAAACTGGCATAACATGTAAATATTTGGTTAGAAAAAAGAGTTAGCAAGCGGCAAAGCCATTAAAGCGGAAAAATTGCTTTAACAGACTAAAAAGAAAGAAATCTTAAGAATATTGTGCCATGATCAGCTTAGAAAGCATTTTGTAACGGTATGCTGCAATGGCATCGTTTACTAAATTAATATGTAATGCTTTGTTGATCATTTTATGAATGTACTAAAGTACATATTTTATTTCAAAGATAAAAGACCGTAATGTTAAATATGCCCCCTCCTTAAAAGAAAGCGGCATTGTTTTTTTTGCTATTTCTAAATCATTAGCTTTACGGCATATTTTAACCAAATCTTATGAAATTAGTATCGTATAAAACTGAAGACTACGAACACTTAGGTGTATTTATTGATGGTCATATTTATAATTTAAACAGTTGTGATAAGTTAATTCCGGATAATATGAGCGATTTTCTGAGCGGCGGAACGGAATTAATGGATCGCGCCAGAAACATAGATGCACAAATAAAAGCAGGTAGTTTAAGTCCGAAAGAAGAGATTTTTTACGAAATTCTGGCACCTGTTCCGCACCCGACCAGTTGCCGTGATGGATATGCTTTCAGGCAGCATGTGGCTGCAGCACGCCGAAACCGTAAGGTAGAAATGATTGCTGAATTTGATCAATACCCGATTTTTTATTTTACCAACCACAACGCCATTCAGGGACCGGGCGAAATAGAATGTATGCCCGATCATTTCCAGAAACTGGATTTTGAACTGGAGGTTGCTATTGTAATTGGTAAAAAAGGCCGTAACATTAAAGCGGAAGAAGCCGATCAGTATATTGCAGGTTACATGGTGATGAACGATATGAGTGCCCGTACCTTGCAGATGGAAGAAATGCTTTTGAACCTTGGCCCTGCAAAAGGAAAGGATTTTTCGACTGTTATTGGTCCATGGCTGGTTACACCCGACGAACTTGAAGATTATAAGGTACCTGCAAAACCCGGACATGTAGGTAATAATTACAACCTGGAGATGACTTGCCGCGTAAATGGTGCCTTACTGTCAAAGGGTAATATGGCAGATATGGACTGGACTTTTGCCGAGATTATTGAGCGTTGTGCTTATGGAGCAGATATTTTACCGGGCGATGTAATTGGATCGGGAACCGTAGGAACCGGTTGTTTGCTGGAATTAAACGGTACGGGTTTGTTAAATGATCCGAATTATAAAGTTCAGTGGTTACAGCCAGATGATGTGGTGGAGATGGAAATTACCGGCCTTGGCGCATTGAGCAATGTAATTAAAAAGGCTGATACAGATTTTTCAATCCTGGCTTTAAAGAAATAGTTTTCCGGTTATATTTCATTTTTCCCTGTTTAAGGGCTTTATTCTTATGCTTACACTTAGAACAGCCGATTTAACACCGGTTCAGTTACAGAATTACCTGCAATATGCCATTGCACCCAGACCCATCTGTCTGGCATCGACCATTGATGCAGATGGACAGGTTAACCTCAGTCCGTTTAGTTTTTTCAATCTTTTTAGTACCAATCCGCCTATCTGTATTTTTTCGCCAGCCAGGCGCGTGCGCGACAATACCACCAAGCATACGCTTGAAAATGTAATGCAGGTAAAGGAATGCGTAATTAACATTGTAAACTACGATATGGTGCAGCAAACGAGTTTGTCCAGTACCGAATATGGTAAGGGCATAAATGAATTTGAAAAGGCAGGTTTGTCGATGCTGCCTTCAGAAATGGTAAAGCCGCCACGAGTGGAAGAAGCACCGGTGCAGTTTGAATGTGTGATAAATGAAGTAATATCGCTTGGTGAACAAAACGGTGCGGGAAACCTGGTACTGGCCGAAATTAAGTTAATCCATATCCGTGAAGACATTCTGGATGAAGCCGGGAAAATAGACCAGGAGAAAATTGACCTGGTGGCCAGGCTTGGTGGCGACTGGTATTGCCGGGTTACGGCCGATAATTTATTCAGGGTTGAAAAACCCTTAACCACCCTGGGAATAGGGGTTGATGCTTTGCCCCGTTCGGTACGCTTTTCAAAAGTTTTAAGTGGCAATGATTTGGGTATGCTGGGTAATGTAATGCAAATGCCGGCTGATGAGGAAATAGATTTATGCAGCCAGCTGCCTGAAGTAAAAGAAGTGCTGGACGCGACGATTGGCGATGCCACGAACCGCGAAAGATCGCTGCATGAGCTGGCTAAAAGCCTGCTCGAACAGGGAGAAACAGCATTAGCGCTTAAAATTGTTTTGTTGTAAATATATCTTTTAAAACTTATGCATACACTTGTAGAGGTTGACCGTTATATTGAGAAATCGGCGGCTTTTGCCATTCCGATTCTAAACCATCTGCGATCGGTTATTCACCGTGCAGATGCGCGTATTGAAGAAAAAATAAAGTGGGGAATGCCCTTTTTCGAATATAAAGGTGCGGTTTGCCATTTTGCAGCTTTTAAAAATCATTGTTCTTTTGGTTTCTGGAAAGCTTCTTTGCTGCGCGATCAATTTGAATTTTTGAAAGAAGCCGATGGCGGAATGGGCATTTTGGGTAAAATTAAAACGCTCGATGATTTGCCCGCTGATGAATTGCTGATTACGTATATACAGGAAGCCATCGCATTAAACGAAAGCGGTAAAAAATTGCCTCCCAAAACCAGGGCATCGGAAAGAAAACCCTTAACATTACCCGAAGATCTGGTAACCGGACTTGAGAATAATATGACGGCACTCAAAAATTTTGAAAGCTTTAGCTATACCAATAAAAAGGAATATATAGATTGGATTACAGAAGCCAAAACAGCTGACACCAGAAATAAAAGATTGATTACCACACTTGAA
>JASLGV010000057.1 GCA_030149995.1 Pedobacter sp. | reverse complement strand
CGAACTTTAAAGGAGAACAAAAGGAGTGGTAGTTCAGCTGGTTAGAATACATGCCTGTCACGCATGGGGTCGCGGGTTCGAGTCCCGTCCATTCCGCAACAAAAGCCTTAACTTGAAAAAGTTGAGGCTTTTTTGTTTTCTACCCTTGTATACACCTGCTAAGAATCTATTTTGCTTCTGCACCTTAAATCCGAGGTGATTCTTATTTACTATATTTAACATATATAGTTTTCTCAATTTATGAAATTTACCAGGATATCGCCACACCCGGGGTTAGAAAAATTTATTGAATGTTACTGGATGATGCAAAGCGATGATGTTACCCCTCGTGTCGAAAAAATTATTCCCGACGGATTCACAGAACTTATTTTTAATTATGGAAGCGTTTATAAAGCCAAAATAAATGGGTCTTCCTGGTATACACAAACACCGAACCTGCTGGCAGGCCAGATAAGCCGTTATTTTTACCTGGAGAATACCGCAGATACCGCTTCTTTTGCCATCAAGCTGAAACCTGCAGCAATGACGCAGCTTTTTGGACTTAACATGGAAAATTATCTCGACCAGATTGTAGATTTAGATACTTTCCCCATGGCGTTACTGGCGGATTTGAAAGCGCAATTTCTGCCTTTTGAGAACGAGACCAGCCTTATAAACCGCCTGGACGAATATTTTCTGCTGCTTATTAAATCCGCTGCAGAAAATCCATTAGAACAGGTACTCGGTCTCCTCTTTGAATCAAACGGGATGGCCAGTATTAAAGCGCTTTGTGAAGCAGGTAATATGAGTGAACGCCAGCTTCAGCGGCTTTTTAAAAAGTACATCGGACTTTCACCTAAATACTACGCACGGATTATTCGCTTTAATTACATCTTCCAGCTTATTAAAGAAAAAAAACGCAGCTGGACAGATGTTGTTTATGCATCCGGTTATTACGATCAATCGCATTTTATCCGCAATTTCAAAGCTTTTACCGGAGAAGATCCTACGGCTTATTTTTTTGAAGCACCCAATATGGCTAATTTCTTCCTTAATAAATGATTTTTTATAAACGTCGGTTTTGTACAATACATCCATGTTGATCCACGATAATTTTGAAAAAAAAAGATTATGAAAATTCAACCAATTCTTATCACTGCCTTTTTACTTGTTTTGAACCTGGGGAATGTTGCCTTTGGACAAGAAAGTACGGCACAAAAATTTAAAAAACTGGAGTGGCTGGTGGGTAACTGGCAACGAACAAACGCTAAACCCGGGCAATCAGGTTATGAAAACTGGTCTAAGGTATCGGATACAAAACTGGCGGGAACGGGCGTAACCCTCAAAGGAAAGGAAACAATCTTTGTGGAAAAACTTGATTTGAGTATCAGGGGAACAGATATCTTTTATACCGTTGTGATCACCGGCGAACCAAATCCAATAGATTTTAAGCTTACTTCTGTTACAAAAGATGCATTTGTGTTTGAAAATCCGGCGCACGACTTTCCTAAAAAGATAGCTTATGAAAGAAAAGGTAAAACAGCAAAAGCAGTTGTTTCTGGCGATGGAAAAACCTTAAACTACGAATTTACCCGTTCAGGTAACCGGTAAAATTGATTCTTCCTGTTGATTTGAGAGTCCTTAATTTGTAAAAATAGGGCTTTTTTATTTTTCGGAAAATCATGTACCAAATAATCCGTTACGTTTTGACAGAAATTTTAAAAACAGCATCTTTGCCGCGTGTATAATAACTTTACAATACAACAGAATATCTTCTGAAACGAAAATATTTTGCTAAATTTATTGTTCTGTCTTTTCAGTTGAACAGTAAAGCGACCAACTAACCAAACATAACGCTATCTGATGAAACATTTATTAACGGTTACATGCTTCATTTTTTTTCATATAACCTGCTTTTCGCAGGAACGAGATTTTACACTTTCTGAAGATAGCCTGCTCAATAAATTAAATCTGGAGCTGGGTAGAAAAACAGTGTACGACGATGAAAAAAACAAAACAATCCAGAATCTTGAAAAGCTTCTAAACAGTAATGACGACCTCGAATTCAAATACAATGTTTACCTGAAACTTTACAACGAATATAAATCTTTCAACTTTGATAAGGCATTTAATTATGCCCTGAAACTTCAGGAAGTAGGGCGGCTTAAAAAAGATCAGGCAAAAATAGCCTATGGCAAGGTTAAGTTGGGTTTTATCCTTTTATCATCTGGTATGTTTAAAGAAACATTCGATTCTTTAAAAACCGTTCAGGTTAATTTGCTTTCTGATGAAGCCAAAAAAGAATATTATTTAGTTACGGCCCGTACCTATTATGATCTGGCCGATTTTGCCAAGGATGATTATTACAGTCCTGTTTATAATAAATCTGCCGGTTTGTATATCGATTCGGCCATTTCTCTTTACAAAGCGGATTCATTCGAATACCTCTACTACAATGGATTGAAGTATTTAAAAAATGGGAATAAAGATCATGCAATCGTCAATTTCGAAAAGCTCTTAAAAAATTATAAGCTTACCGACCACGAATTTGCCGTAACCGCTTCAACTTTAAGTGATATTTTTATACAAAACCAGGAACCTGATAAGGCCATAAACCTGCTTATTCTGGCTGCAATCGCTGATGTTAAATCCTCTACCAAAGAAGCTGCGGCATTGGGTAATCTGGCCCAGCTGCTTCATAAACGTGGAGACATAAACGATGCCTATATATTTATCAAAGCAGCAATGGACGATGCCAATTATTATGGTGCCAGGCAAAGAAAAATACAAATGGGCGCCATCCTGCAATTTATAGCCAGTAAACGGATCAATAACGTAGAGGGGCAGCGAAGGGTTCTCTTTTTTTATTCCTCATTGCTTACCGGGTTAGCCATTGTTCTGGTTGTTTTTGCT
>JASLGV010000436.1 GCA_030149995.1 Pedobacter sp. | reverse complement strand
ATTTACAGAAACATATTGACAAGGTGCTGGCCTTACCACTGGTTGATGTGGAAGCAATCAGAAAGGCCGGTTTTAAGGTGGTTATTGATTGTGTAAACTCTACAGGCGGTATTTTTATTCCGGCCTTGCTTAAAGCGCTGGGCGTAACTAAAATTACCGAATTGTATTGCACGCCAGATGGACATTTTCCACATAACCCGGAGCCGCTTCCTGAAAATTTAACTGAAATTTCGAGAGAGGTGGTTAAGCAAAATGCCGATCTGGGGATTGTAGTAGATCCGGATGTAGACCGTTTGTGTTTTGTAAATGAAGACGGAAGCATGTTTGGCGAAGAATATACACTGGTAGCCGTAGCCGATTTTGTACTTAAAAATACACCAGGCAATACGGTTTCTAACTTATCCTCTACACGCGCTTTAAGAGATGTAACGGAAAAAGCCGGTGGTACCTATAATGCGTCTGCTGTTGGAGAAGTAAATGTGGTGAATAAGATGAAAGCTACCCAGGCCATTATTGGCGGAGAAGGCAACGGCGGTATTATTTATCCGGAGTCGCACTACGGAAGAGACGCCCTGGTGGGTATTGCCTTATTTCTAACACACCTGGCAAAGTTCGGTAAACCCGTATCGGTGCTGCGCAACAGTTACCCCGCTTATCACATTTCTAAAAATAAAATTACCCTTACACCAGAAATGGACATCGATTATCTGTTGAAACAGGTAGAAGAAAAATATAAAAATCAGCCTTACTCAACCATCGATGGATTGAAAATCGAGTTTGATAAAACCTGGGTGCATTTACGCCGCTCCAATACCGAACCAATTATACGTATTTACAGCGAAGCCGAAAATGAAACCATTGCCGAAAGTCTGGCCAATAAAATCATTGCAGACATAAAAGAAATATTACACCTGAACTAAAAACACAAATAGAAGCACATGAAACGGGTTTATTTAGATAATGCAGCAACAACGCCTCTGGATAAAGAAGTTATAGCAGAAATGACAAATGCCATGGAAAATCATTATGGCAATCCGTCTGCTATACACGCTTTGGGTAGGGAAGTAAGAACATTGGTAGAAAAAGCAAGAAAGACGGTGGCCAACCTTTTGCATGCCGCACCTTCCGAAATATTCTTTACTTCTGGTGGAACCGAAGCCGATAATACAGCCATTCGCTGTGGTATTTCTGCTTACGGTATTAAACATGCCATTACCTCCCGGATTGAGCACCATGCCGTAGAGCATACGCTTAATATGATGCTAAAACAAGGGCTGATTGATAAATTAAGCTTTGTGGATATTGATGAGAAGGGTAATGTGGATTATGCACATTTGGAAGCGTTGCTTAAGAACAACGAACGCAGTTTCGTATCGCTTATGCATGCCAATAACGAACTGGGTACTTTAACCGATATGAAACGGGTGGGCGATCTTTGCGAACAATACAATGCCATTTATCATGCCGATACTGTGCAGACTATGGGGCATTATCCGCACAACGTACGCGAACTTAAAGCACATTTTATTGTTTGTGCAGCACATAAACTGCATGGCCCAAAAGGTGCCGGCTTTTTATATGTAAACAGCGATATTAAAATCCCACCCATGATTTACGGAGGTGCTCAGGAGCGCAACATGCGTGGCGGTACCGAAAACGTATATGGCATTGTTGGGCTGGCAAAAGCGCTTGAAATTGCTTATGCAGAAATGGATGAACATCAGGCCTATATTCAATCGCTTAAAGATTACCTGAAAGAACAGCTGATTGCTGAAATACCGGGTATTGCTTTTAATGGCGAAACAGATGCCGATAAAAGTTTGTATACCGTACTGAATGTCTCTTTTCCGGAGATGGATATGGCCGATATGCTGTTGTTTAACCTGGATATCAATGGTATTTGTGCTTCAGGCGGCAGTGCCTGTTCGTCAGGTTCTAACATCGGATCGCATGTGCTAAATGGCATTAAAGCCGATCCAAACCGTCCTTCGGTACGTTTCTCCTTCAGTAAATACAATACGAAAGAAGAGCTCGACTATGTAATCGAGAAAGTAAAAGCTGTGGTTAAGCAAAATGCCCTGGCTTAAAAAATATTGATAACCAGATAGGAGCGCCTTAACAGTTTTGTTTAGGCGCTTTTTTTGTAAAGCAAGTTCTGCTGCTTTTCGGTTATTTCTGCCCTTCTGTACACGATAGCCCTCGTACCTCGGGGCTGCTGTTTCCATCAGGTTTATAAGCCGTAATTTCTGTAATTCTGGGTTTGGATTTTTAGCGACGGCTGTAATCGAAAGCATAATAACCTGTTATGTAGGATGATCGTACTAAATTTATGGTCTGCCTGTATGAAATTTTAACATAATAAATGCTGAAAATTAATCTGTAAAAGCGTATCTTCAATCAGCATATTGAAAAAAGACAAGTTATAAGAGGACTTTTCCTGTTATAAGGTCTGTAGATTTTCAACTTCCTTCCTTCAAAAACCTTAGTAAATACCCCATCGCATAAGGTTAAGCAAGAATCATGTACGAAACTGTTTTGCCGCAAAGAAGCGGATAAACGGTTTGTTTAATTGTTTATTGTTAAATTTAATCTTTACTACTATGGAAACCAATCACCTTATCCCCGGTGCAGCAGAACATTCCTGTACCGGATCCGTAAAGCCGGATACAGGTAAAAAACATCTTCACAACTTTTGGAGCGGATTTTTTTC
>JASLGV010000429.1 GCA_030149995.1 Pedobacter sp. | reverse complement strand
TGAAATCCTATAAAACAGGCTAAAAAGAGAAAAATAATTTTCATGGTTAATATATATATAAAATCCAAGATAGTTAAATACCCGCGGCTGCCTGCAAAAAATTAAAATTGTTTTTTTACTTTACAGGCACCTTCGGGATGCTACAGTCTGCAAGGGATTTTTAGAACAAAAAGTAAATTACGGATGAAAAAAAGTGTAACGGCCATTGGCGAAATCTTATGGGACATTTTTCCGGAAGGAAAAAAAGCGGGTGGATCTTCCATGAATGTTGCACTCCACCTGCACAAACAAAAAATAAACAGCCGGTTTATCAGTGCAATAGGTAAGGATGCAAGCGGGCAGTCTTTGCTGGATTTTCTGAACAACTTTCAGTACCCGGCAAACCTTATCCAAACCAATGATTTGCCAACCGGCACCGTTACGGTAAACTTAGACGCAAAACAACAGGCTACCTATACCATTAACGAACCCGTTGCCTGGGATGCGCTCGAACTTACGGAGGCTGCCATCAGGGCCGTTAAGGAGGCTGACGCTTTTGTGTATTGCAGCCTGACCTGCAGAAATGAAAAAAGCAGGCATACCGTACTCAACCTGCTAAAGCATGCACAGTTAAAAATATTTGACATCAACCTCCGTCCACCGTTTTACACACCCGAAACGCTGCATCAGCTGCTAACAGCTGCCGATATTTTAAAGATTAATGAAGAGGAGCTGGTATACCTGAAAGAAAATTTCGCTTTTACAGGAAATACAGAAGAAGAATTATTAAAACAAGTGGCGCAGCAATTTAACATCGGGGTCATTTGTCTTACCTTGGGCGAAAAAGGTGCGCATGTCCTATCCGATAACCAACTATACCAACATAATGGTTATCCGGTAAAAGTTGCCGATACCGTGGGTGCAGGAGATGCCTTTCTCGCTACTTTCACCGCCAGTTATTTAAACGGGTATCCTTTGCCAGAGGTTTTAGACCGCGCTTGCAAGCTGGGGGCCTTTGTGGCATCGCAAGCAGGAGCCAATCCGGATTATGATGAAAAGATTTTTGAATAGCCGGGCTCCGCTCCATGCAGATTTATCTGCGCACGCTTTAATATGACATACCGCTTAAATTAATGCAAGCCTAAACTTTTATCTTCGGTTATCCGTTAATAAATATTACATGAGAGGTTTTCATTTTTCTGATTACAAACCGAATAACAAACCTCAGGGCGGTTTTGATGAGCTACTGAAATTGTTCAGCGAATTGCTGAATTATACAGCCGGCGATGCATCTGAAGCACTGAGCTGGCTTAATGAGCTGGATAAACAATATAAACTAACCACCAACGAGTATGGTATTGGTAATTTTATAGATGATTTAAAAGACAAAGGTTATCTGCGCGAAGATAACCAGAGCGGCGATTTCAGCATTACGGCCAAAACCGAACAAACCATCCGCCAATCCGCGCTGGAAGAAATCTTCGGAAAACTTAAAAAAGCCGGCAAGGGTAACCACAACAGCAACCAGTCTGGTGTGGGAGAAGAAAAGAATGCCGACCGTCGCGAATATAATTTTGGCGACAGCCTGGATCAGATCGACATGACCGCCTCGATCCACAATGCGCAGATTAACCATGGCATAGGCAATTTTACCTTAACGGAGCGCGATTTGGAAGTAGAAGAAAAGGATTTTAAAACCTTAACTTCTACCGTGCTGATGATTGATATTTCGCACTCCATGATTTTATATGGAGAAGACCGCATTACGCCGGCCAAAAAAGTTGCCATGGCACTGGCAGAGCTGATTAAGACCCGGTACCCGAAAGATACCCTCGACATAGTGGTTTTCGGCAACGATGCCTGGCCCATCACCCTCAAAGACCTGCCATACCTGCAAGTGGGACCTTACCACACCAATACCTATGCGGGACTGGAACTTGCGGCCGATTTATTAAGACGTCGCAAAACGCACAACAAGCAAATCTTTATGATTACCGATGGCAAGCCAACCTGCCTTAAAGAACAAGGCCGTTATTACAAAAACAGCATTGGCTTAGACCGGAAAGTTATTAACAAAACGCTGAACATGGCGGCACAATGTAAGCGGTTAAAAATTCCGATTACAACTTTTATGATTGCCAAAGACCCTTATTTGCAGCAATTTGTAAGAGAATTCACCCAAATAAACGGCGGACGTGCTTTTTATAGCTCGCTGAACGGACTGGGCGAATATATTTTTGAAGATTACATTAAAAACAGAAGAAGAACCGTAAAGTAAGTATTCAAACACAAAACCCGGTTCTGCCAAGCCCATGTGGCTGCAACCAGGCTACGTGCCCGAACCGGGGACATCAAATTATTTAAAAATGCAAAACACAACATTAGGCGAATTAAAAAAAACAGGCTATATATCCAGAAGTGTAAAAGAAGAACTCAGGGAAAATCTGATTAAACAGCTTCGCAATCATAAAACAGAGTTCGAAGGCATTATCGGTTATGATGAAACCGTTATTCCCGAGTTGCAAACAGCCATCCTTTCGCAACACAATATTTTACTTTTAGGTTTACGCGGGCAGGCCAAAACACGTATTGCCCGTTTAATGGTTAACCTGCTGGATGAGTACATCCCCTATGTAGCCGGAAGCGAAATTTTCGACGATCCGCTGAACCCAATTTCCTGGTATGCCAAAGACCTGATCGACAGTAAAGGCGACGATACAGAGATTGCCTGGCTTCACCGCAGCCAGCGATATACGGAAAAACTGGCTACACCCGATGTAACCGTAGCCGATTTAATCGGAGACGTAGACCCCATTAAAGCGGCTACCTTAAAATTAACCTATAATGATGAAAGGGTTATCCATTTCGGATTAATTCCGCGTGCACACCGCAGCATTTTTGTTATTAACGAGCTACCCGATTTACAAGCCAGGATACAGGTGGCCTTGTTTAACATGCTGCAGGAAAAAGACATTCAGATACGTGGTTTTAAACTGCGCCTACCGTTGGATATTCAGTTTGTATTTACTGCAAATCCCGAAGATTATACCAACCGTGGCAGCATTGTTACGCCACTGAAAGACCGGATAGAAAGTCAGATTTTAACACATTATCCAAAAAGCATTGAAATTTCGCGCAAAATTACGGGCCAGGAAGCCCGCTTAACCGAAGCACAAAAAGCCAACATTGAGGTAAACGGCCTGTTAAAAGATCTGATTGAGCAAACTGCTTTCGAAGCACGTAAAAGCGAATACATCGACCAGAAATCGGGTGTATCGGCCAGGCTAACCATTTCGGCTTACGAAAACCTGATCAGCACGGCCGAACGCAGAATGCTGATTGCCGGTGCCACCCAAACAAGTGTACGCCTGGCAGACCTGGCCGGAATTATCCCTGCCATAACCGGAAAAATAGAATTGGTATATGAAGGAGAGCTGGAAGGCCCTGCACACGTGGCCACCACCTTAATCGGTAAGGCCATTAAAACTTTATTTGTGCGTTACTTTCCAGATCCGGAAAAAGCCAAGAAAAGTAAATCTGCAAACCCATACGAAGAAATTATTGAATGGTTTACCGAAGGTAATAACCTCGATATAATCGACTCGCTTACCGATATTCAATATAAGAAAAGCCTGATGGAAGTGCCGGGGTTATACAACATGGTTAAAAAATTCCATCCTAAATTAAACGAACAGGAAAACCTGCTTTTTATGGAATTTGTACTGCACGGACTGGCAGAATATTCGCAGCTCAGCAAGACATTCTTAAACGAAGGTTTTGCCTTTGGCGACATGTTCGGCAGCCTGTTCAACGCAGATTTTGATGACGAAGAGGATTTACATTAAAACGAAGCATACCGGATGACAGAAGAAGATAAGCTTGAGAACCCTGTATGGCATTCGCTCTCAGAAACACATCAGAATTTTTCAATAGATAATGGAACCGTAAAATTCTATCAGCCAGATTACGCCCCTTTCGGTGGCGCTGCTGCCGGAACATACAGTCAGGAGATTTTATCTGCATATGCCTTACAGGCTGACAACTTTTTTATGGTGGGCGGTAAACCGTTCTACCCGGATACACTTACCTTAAAAAATGAGCTGATCTGCAATCAGATGGTTTGCAGGGAAGTGATAAAAACCACCGGAACAGAAGACATTGTACTCCTGGATGCAACACAGGTACAGGCGTTGGTACATTTGGTTAACCAGGTACAACCCGGTTATTTTAAAGCCAATACCACACAATTGGGAAACTATTATGGTATTTTTAAAAATGGCGTACTGGTCGCCGCCGCAGGCGAACGGATGAAAATGAACCATTTTACAGAAGTAAGTGCAGTTGTTACACATCCCGGTTATACTGGTAAGGGTTATGCCAAACAATTGGTGGCCCATGTGGTTAATCATGTTTTTAAGGAAAACAAAACGCCTTATTTACATGTTGCAGAAAACAATACCGGTGCCATAAACCTATATCATAAACTGGGTTTTGAAACAAGAAGAAAAATCAGTTTCTGGAAACTGGGTAAATAAATATATTAGCAACCTTAAAACATTTATTTCAGACATATCATTAATTACCTGTTTTACAAACAACCTAAAAACCTATAAATGGGAAGAACTTACACCCTGATAGCGGCATGCATATTTATCCTGGCTTTTGATGTTTATTTCTATAGAGCCATAGTTTCTGTTTTTAAATCCTGGAAAGCAACAACCAGAAGAAATTTTGGTATTGTTTACTGGACCTACAGCCTTTTGCTTATTATAGGCGTTTTTTGTGGTATCTACCTCAACCTGTTTTTAACACTACGTGCGGTTATACTCGTTGCATTTTTCTTAACAGTAGCCTGCAAAGCTGTTATGCTTCCGTTTTTACTGGTTGATGATTTGCGCCGGGGTCTGATTAAGCTTTTCAGGTTTATCCGCCGGAAAGCAGATACCTCCAAACCCGCGGAATCCATTAGTGATGCACCGCCAATTTCGAGATCGGCCTTTTTGGTTAAAGCCGGCATTGTTACCGCAGCCATTCCGCTTACCTCTTTAAGCTGGGGAATTATTTCGGGCGCCTACGATTATAAGATAAAACGTGTTAACCTGATACTGCCCAACCTGCCCAAAGCCTTTGATGGCATAACACTTGGCCAGATTTCAGATATCCATTCCGGAAGTTTTTACAACAAAACGGCCGTTAAAGGCGGTGTAGAGATATTGCTGGCTGAAAAACCAGATTTTATTTTCTTTACCGGCGATCTGGTTAATAACCTCACCAACGAGGTACGCGATTACCAAGATATTTTTGCCAGGGTAAAGGCACCTTTAGGTGTTTATTCTACCCTGGGTAACCACGATTATGGCGATTATCACTTCGGCAAGGTTTCTTCGCCTGCCAAGGTACAGAACTTAAAAGATATGGTTGCGGTGCATAAAATTATGGGTTACGACCTGCTGATGAACGAAAACCGCCGCTTAAAAGTAGATGGAGAAGAAATTGGTATTCTGGGTATTGAAAACTGGGGCATGGGCCGTTTCCCGAAATATGGAAAAATGGAACTCGCTGTGCAAAATACAGACGATTTACCGGTTAAGCTTTTGCTAAGTCACGACCCTTCGCACTGGCGCGGAGAAGTATTACAGAAATACCCGCAAATTGATGCCATGTTTAGCGGCCATACACACGGTATGCAGTTTGGGGTACGCCTTAAAGAATTTCAATGGAGCCCGGTACAGTATATCTACAAAGAATGGGCCGGTTTATACAGAGAACAACAGCAGCAGTTATATGTAAATGTTGGTTACGGATTTTTAGGGTACCCGGGCAGGGTAGGGATTTTACCCGAAATTACCATTTTTACACTCAAAAGAGCTTAATTTGTTTTACCCGGATGTGTAAGAGCTGTAAACACACATCCGGATATTATACTCCTTATTTTGCATTAAAACGATAACCCACGCCCCTTACGGTTTGCAAAAGCTGTGGATTATCCGGATTGGACTCAATTTTCTTACGTAAGCGCACAATATGCATATCCAGCGTACGGGTATTTACATCAGAATTATAACCCCAAACGACCAGCATCAGTTCATCACGGTTGATTACTTTGCCCGGATTACGCAAAAAGTAAAGTAAAATCCGGTTTTCAAGAATGGTTAATTCGATTTTCTTGCCATTCTTAAACAAGGTATGAATATTCGGATGGTGCTCCATATCACCAAAGCGGTGGATTTCGGCCGTATCTTTATTAATGATAAACTTTACCTTACTCTCCAGCATGGCCACCAGTACATCCATGTTAAATGGTTTAGTAATGTAATCAGAAGCACCAAAGTTGTAGGCATCGATTTTATCAACATCCTGCGCCTTGGCCGTCATCATAATAATCAGGTTTTCAAATCCTTGTCTGCGAACGTTTTCACATACTTCTGCGCCTTGTTTATTTGGCAACATCCAGTCGAGCAGTACAATATCCGGCTGGTCGGCCTTAATAATCCGCTCTGCCGAGTCGCCATCGCCAGCTTCAAGTACGTGGTATCCCTCGCCTTTTAAGCGGTGTGCCACCAGGAAACGTAGATTCTCGTCGTCTTCAACAATTAAAATTTTTACTTCTTTTGACATTATTTACTTGTTTAAACCTGCTCCGGGTGTTCTGTTACCGCCACCTGTTACAGGGATATGTTTTTAATTATTATAGGGCAGCACAATTTTAAACTCTGTACCAACCCCCTCTTTACTCTTAACCGTTATCTCGCCCTGCATAAAGTTAACCAGTTCCTTACAAAATGCCAAACCCAGGCCTACACTGCCATTTTGGTTGTACTGATTCTGTATCCTGAAAAACTTTTTAAAAATATTATTCAGCTCACCTGCCGGAATACCAATTCCCTTATCGGTAAACCTGAAAACCAGTACGCCTTTAATCTGTTTTGCACTGATGTGGAGTATCTTTTTATCTGGTTTGGCATATTTATAAGCATTCTCGGCGAGGTTATCAAATAAACTACCCATCAATACCGGATCGGTAATAAAAGTTCTGAAGCCACTTATCTCGTAAGTAATTTTAAAATCCGGATGTTTAAGGGTATGCGATTCGATGGTACTTTCTATAAAATCCTGAATATGCACCTCTTCTTCGTTGAGCTTAATGGCTTTATTTTCAATTTGTGTAAAGGCCAGCAGTTTATTCATCAGCCGGTTCAGTTTATCGGCTTCTTCGTCCAGTATTTTGCCATACAGGTTTAATTCCTTTTCACTTAAAGCCGTAGAGCTTTTAATGTTATTACCGGCAATTTTAATAACACTTACCGGTGTTTTAAATTCGTGTGTCAGGTTGTTTACAAAATCGTATTGCAGCTTAAACATTTTACTGTTGATGTTCAGGTTCCGGTAAATCAGGAAAGCCACCAGCAGCAACACCCCGTAAACCAGCAGCAACACCAGCGCTATTGGCAGGAAATAAATAAAGATTTCCTTTTTAATAGAGGATTTAGAAGAGATAAAATAGAGTTTAAAATCAGAGAAAGCACCCGGAAGTGCAATTTCCGTCATCATATTATCGTCCGAAATGTTAATCGGATCGTAGGTTAAAGGTTGCACTTTTATAACCTGATATAAGTGCGGACGCGTGTTGATAATCCTGATTTTATAGGGATCAAGCTGAAACACCATCATATCCTGCTGGTAAACCGGCGACTGTTCCAGCTGGCGCCGCATCATTTCTTTATAAACCTTCAGGTCTTCGCCGCGTGGAATATTGAGGTAAGTAATTTTATTCGAACTGACCACAGAGAAATTGGTGAACAACTGTTCCTGGCTGGGCACAACGGCAGTATCCAGGTGATCTATAAAACGCACCAGCTTAAGTGCCATGGCATTAAAATCATCGCCTACATTAAAGGAGCGTGTATCTGATTCGGAAAACAAGCGAACCGAATCGGCCGGAACCCGTTTACCAAACTGAAAGATGGATTTCGGCCCGATAGACAAATGCCCCACATTCATTCCATCTTTTACCGGCGTATTCTTAACCTCCGTATCGTAAAAAGTTACCTTGCTTACAAAAGGGTACTTGAGTGCCACCGTATCTACAAAACGCGACGCTGTTGCCGAATCGAGAAAGCCATTGTAATATGAAACTTCGGGCATGCGGTTCTGAAAAAAATCATTGTAAGGCTTAATGCTCTGTTCCAGAACATTTACCTTTTCAGATACAAAATCATTTTCGATGTATTTCTTGCTGAAGTTAAATGCAAGAAACAACGAAATAATAAACAGGATGGAAATGAGTACAATAAATGTAACAACAAGTAAAAAGTTTTTACGGTATCCGTTTCCCTTATCCAAAGCCATCCCCTATTTGTTTTGCAGGTTTTCTTCTAAAAAAGTTTCCAGGGCCTTATATAAAGCCGTTCTCCCCTGCTGGCGCATAACCGGATTGGGACCTTCTTCTTTTTCCACGTACGTAACCGTCACATTGTATTTTTTCAGTTCCTTGATAAACTGAACTCCTTCTGCCACGTTTACTCTTGGATCTTTAGGATTCTGTGCTATAAAAACAGGTTTTTTAAAACGGTCTGCATGGAATACCGGCGATGCAAAGCGCATGTATTCTGTATCGGTTACCGGGTTGCCTATAATTTCGTAATACATCTGCAAATTAGATTTCAGAAACGGCGGAATGGTTTTCAGGTAGCTGAAGAGGTTAATTACGCCAGAATTAGCCCCGCCACAACTGTAAATATCGGGATTTTTATACAAACAATTCAGGGCAATATAACCGCCAAATCCATTACCATAAATGGCTACCCTTTTGGGGTTTACAATTTTCTGTTCAATAAGCCATTTTACACCGTCGTTTACATCCTGCTGTATTTTTCCACTCCACTGCTTAAAACCGGCAGCATAAAAAGATTTGCCATAACCGGTAGAACCTCGGTAATTGACCTGTAATACGGCATAACCCCTGCTGGCCAGGAACTGTACATCGGCATTGTACCCCCAGCTGTTTCTTCCGCCGGGTCCGTTATGTGGCAATACCACCAGGGGTAAATTTACCGGATGCGCATTTCTGGGCAGGGTCAGGTACCCGTTTATCTGCAAGCCATCTGTACTGGTATAGCTAATGGGCTTCATTTCGCTCATTTTTGCTTCGTCTATAGAAGCATTTATATCCGCCAGCTTTTTAAGTTTATTTTCAGCCACCATATACAGGTAATAGGAACCCGGATTTTTATCCGTAAACGTTCGGATAATAAAAACGCTATCGGCCTTGTCTTTATCTGTAATGCGCCATTCGCTTTTTGGCAACAGCTGATCTATTTTACTATAAAGTACCCGGATGCTGTCGTCCAGGTAAAATTTTTCCTTTCTGGCACCTTCGCAGGTTACAAAAATCATTTTTTTCTTGGTACGCGAATACTTGGCGCCTACTACATTTAAGCTGTCGTTGGCAAAAAGAACTTCCTTTTCTCCCCCTGTCTTTAAATCCAGGGCCACCAGAGCATTCTTATCGCGATTCACACTTGAAATGGCATACAGTACATCGCTCTGGTTTTCTGCAAAGGCAACCGGTTGCAGGGTCGTTTCGAAATTATTGGTAATAACCGGTTTAAAAGGCGAAGACTCATTCTTACGATACATTAAGGTTTCATTTACACCATCGCTGGCCACCGCAATTTTAAGTACCCCCTTGCTGTCTGTCATCCATTCGGTAATGTTACCGGGGTTTTGAGCAGCAATGTCCATCTTACCATTCCGCACATTTAACCGGTACACATCAAACACCGTCGAGTCTCTTTTATTCGAAGCCACAATAATATACTTATCGTCAATCAACTGATCTTCGAGTACCCTGATGCGGCTTTTGCCATTGGCGCTCAGCAGCATTTCTTTACTCCCGTCTTTATTGACTACAAAAATGTCAGATTTACGGTCTTTAGAATCGTCTTCTGTATAATATACCAGTTCGTTGTTGCTGGTCCAGAAATAAAAACTTAAGCTTTTTTCGGTTAAATGGGTAAGCTGAACACTTTTACCCGTGGCGAGGTCTTCTACGAATAAATCGAGTTTCTTATCCTGGAGTTTCAGATAAGAAAGGCTTTTGCCATCGGGCGATACATGATAATAGGCCTTATCCTGTGTTTTAAAAAAATCGTCAACGGGTATGGTTTCTCCTTCTTTGTAACCTTTACAAGCACAAACCAAAGCAATCCAGACCAGCACAATAACTCTTTTTAACATACACAATTTCCTATAGGCTTCAAAAATAAATAATAAGCTGCCGCTTCCAGGCATTCTTACCAACAATGTTACTTCTTTGCAGGCTTATCAGCAGGTTAATTTAGCCTTTATAACAAAAACACCAACCAACATGCAGGTAACATTCTTATTGGAATTATGCAGCACATACAATCGCCCTGTAACAAAGTTATTAGACTAAAGAAACCTGCCATTTTCTCCTGTCTACTCAACACCTATCTGTTGGGCCTGCAAAGATGGTATTAATATCTAAATCTTCGGGCTTTCGGTCTTTTTAGTTACTTTTACTCATATCGTATTTATGATGAACAGGCTGGTTTTAATTATATGTCTATTTTTTTGCACCGGGTTAAAGGCACAGGTTAACTCCAATGTTTCTTCGGCTAACGAAGAAGTTGTACTTGCCGTTCAGTATTACAACAATGCCGAATATGATAAAGCATTGGTCTTATTGGAAAAGTTATACACCAACAGCGCCAATGAATCGTATTTTGATTTGTATTTCAAAACACTTTTAAAAGTCAGAAAATTCGATGTGGCCGAAAAGCTCGTTAAAAAAAACATCCGCTCGGCACCACAAAACGACCTTTACACATTGGCCCTGGGTAAGCTCTACCAGGAAAAAGGCAATGCTGAAGAGGCAAATAAAATTTTCGGCGAGGTAATTAAAAAACTACCTGCCGATGAGTTTAAAACCAGGATGCTGGCCAATAATTTTTACCAACTCGAAAATTACGAAGCAGCCATTCAAACGTTTAAACAGGGACGAAAACTGCTCAGCAACAACCAGCTGTTTACCTTTGAGCTGCTTAACATTTATCGCTTTAAGAAAGACAAGCCCATGCTGATGCAGGAATACCTGGATGTACTGGAAAGCATGCCGCAATTACTCAACCAGGCAGAGGCCGTACTTTCGGCTGTTTTTGAAGATAAGGCAGATTACCAGAATCTGCAGGCAGGCATCTTAAAAAAAATGCAGAAAGCACCCGATGCAGAGGTATATGTACAGTTCCTCACCTGGAATTTCATTCAGCAGCAGGAATACGACATGGCCTTGCGCCAGCTTATTGCTTTCGATAAAAGAACCAGGGCCGATGGGGGTTCCCTCTTTAATTCCATTTATACGTTTGTAGATAACAATGCTTACGATACCGCCATAAAAGCTTACGAATACCTGCTAACCAAGGGCAAGGAAAACCCGTATTACCTGCCGGCACAAATAGAATTGTTAAACACCAAATACCAGATTCAGACAAAGGGCAATTATAAAAAAGGAGACCTGGAGCTCCTGGCTAAAGATTACCAATTGCTGATAGACGAAAACGGTAAAAACAGGCGAACCTTATTTGCCATTAAAAAACTGGCGCAGCTGCAAGCTTACTACCTTAACCAGCCTGCCAAGGCCGAAAAAGTACTGGAAGAAGCACTTCAGATAGCTGGTGTCAGTGCAGCAGAAATCGGTCAGCTTAAACTGGATCTGGGTGATATTTACATTTTAACCAACGAACCCTGGGAAGCCTTTCTTGTTTATGAGCAGGTAAGCAAACAATTTGAGGGGCAACCCATTGGTAACGAGGCCAGATTCAGAAGTGCCAAACTCTCCTTTTTCCAGGGTAATTTCGAATACAGCAACAGCCAGTGCCAGGTTTTAAAAGCCGCCACCTCGCAGCTTATTGCAAATGATGCGCTTAATTTAAGCTTGTTAATAACAGATAATACACAAAATACAACCGATAGCAGTGCGTTAAAAATGTATGCAGATGCCGAAATGCTTGTATTTAGAAACCTGCCGGCAGATGCCATTAAAAAACTCGATAGCATTGCCTTGGTTTATCCACAAAACAGCCTGGCCGATGCCATTCTGATGAGTAAAGGAAAAATACTCATTCAATCGGCCAGTTACGAGCAGGCGGCGCAGATTTTCAAGAAAATAACAGACGATTTTAAGGATGGTATCTGGACGGACGATGCCCTTTTTATCCTGGCCGATCTGTACGAGAAAAAGCTAAACGACTCCTTACAGGCTCAAACCCTTTTCCAAAAACTTATTACCGACTACCCAGGCAGCATGTTTAGTAATGAAGCCAGAAAAAGATTCAGAATTTTAAGGGGCGATGGGGTTTAAGCGGTAAAGAAACGCCATAAATGGTTGTTTCATTACTATGTAAGGATTGCCTGTTTAACAACGTTAAAGTACAATTAACAGCGTAATAAAAACAGCTGCCAGAATCCCCAGGTAAATATAAACTGTCCCCTCCCTTTCTCTTTTCAGTTCTTTTTTTAATTCCCTTACCTCTTTACGCAGCGCTTTTCTTTCTTCAATACTTAGTTTCCTGATGTCTATTTTTTTTATTTCATCAACCCGGTTTTTTATTTCATTTAAGCGTAGTTGTTTTGCGGATAAATGATTATCCGCACTTTCATTCCCTATTTTTACCCCGCTTTGAATGGTAACTGCATTTTCCTTTTCTCTTAATTCCGTGCTAAATTGGGTGTGCTGCTCTTTGTTCTGCAACGCAGCATTATCCTGCGCCCAGATCCTGCCTGATGCGATAAATAATAAAATTAACAAAAAATAACTTCTCATGGTTAAACATTCAGCATTAATCAATTTTACGTTCTGTATAATCTGTCGACCAATCTAAATTGTATTTAAGTCCCGGAGTGCCTGGTTTTCCGCTTGGTGCAGAACTTACCCTAAAAGTATATTCTTTCCATTTACCTGCAGGAATAACCTGATTGTTTATATCAACAGATCCATCTTGCCAGCAGGAAGAATTATCGCCCATGTTCTGATAGGCCTGATTGGATTTGATCGTTACCGGAAAATTATTTGCATTTGAAATAAAAATATGATACGTCCATCCCCAGCACGATGCGCCCGCCCGCTGAAAATCAGACACCAATCGCCAGCTAACCGTTACATTGCCCTTTTTTTGTAACGTGTAATCGCCCTGCGCATACATAGCGCCCGAAATCAATAAGAATACCACGGTGAATAAAATTTTCCTCATTCTTCTTTTAGTTAAATGCCTACTCTTCCAATATGCAGTTTTCGGCTTCCCTGTTAGTTTGTTTGGTTTTATTTGGGGTTTGTGTTTGGTTCTATCTTCATTGCGGATAAACCACGATGTGCCAACAGTAAAAATCCTGGTAACTTGCGATCGTAGTAGTTTGGTTTATTATCCGGTTGATCTAAATTACAGGGTTTCTGTATGACGTCAATACCCCAAAAAGGGTGATTTTAATACCGCTGCCTGGAATACTGAAGGGGAACCGTAATCATTTTTGTTTTCAGGATGGCAAGAAAGAAGGCACGGGGTGTAATTATTAAAAGCAATACTTACCTTTGTGCCATGTTATTATACAATATAACCTTAATATTAGAGGAAACAGCCGCAGCAGAATGGCTGGAATGGGCGCAGGAAACATATATTCCACAGGCAATGGCAACCGGATTATTCGTTTCGCACCGGTTGTTAAAAGTAGTCGATTCTCCAAACGAAGGCATTACTTATTGCCTGCAATACGTAGTTGAACATCCAGAAAATTACCAGGCTTACCAGCAGGTATATGCACCGGAACTGGAAGAGTCGCTCCATAAAAAATTTGAAAACCGGTATGTTTCTTACCGTTCTTTAATGGAATTCATAGGCGCTTAACAGGTTTCTGTAAGCAATTAAATTTAAAAATATTCCGGCTGCGAATCCTTATGCAGCCGGAATAACTTTTATTCGTAACCTTGTTTTTCTGCTTTTATTTCTGTCTTGATGATTTCATTTACATCAGCTTTTATACCTCCCAACAGGAAAACACTGGCCCCGAACTCTCTCGAATTTTTATTGGTTACTGAACCAATTTTTACAATTGAGTTAAAATAAGGTCTTTCTTGTTTTCTCTCCGGATCGCGGTCGTAAACATCCCTTATCAGAATTAAGTATTTAACCGGCTTATCCATTTTAAACCAGTAGAGATAATCGGCTTCATAAGATACGGCATTGATGTTTTTAAATTTAGAATAATAGTTAACAGCGCCTGCCAGTCCGTAATTATCGGCCCGCACCAGCAAAGCTGATTTATCGGGTACACGTTCATAAGCCAGATCGGTTAGGGCGGCAATTTCCTTCCAGCCCTGCATATCGGCATAATCTTGTGGTAAATCATGATTTTTTCCATCTTCCCAGCGCAGGCGGCCTACATGTTCAAACCTTTTTTTATGTACTATAATCTGCTCAGGACTGTAAACCGGCATTACCAGCGGCAAAATATAGATAAAGCCTGCAATAATAAAAGCAAATAATCCCCAAAGCAAAGCACGCTTTCTTTCCAGTGCCTGCACCAGATATACCGCACCAAAAGAAAGCAATACCGGGTATAAGCCCAAAGCATAGTAATTTTTTGCTCTGAGATAGCCAAAAATCAAAATGGTAAACAGATAGGTAAGGAGTACCCATCTGTATTTTTTAAAGGGATTAAAGAAGAATAAACTTCCTATCCCTGCCAGCAAAACAAAGATAGAATTGATAAAAAAGAGCAGCTGATCCGTAAAGAAATCAATCCGGCTCACATTAACCAACTGCCTTGACTGTAATTCTTTCATGTGTTTTATCACCGGAAAGTGATGGTTGATCTGCCAGATTACATTGGGCGATATGAGGAGCAGGCAAAGTAAAACAGCTCCATAAAAATGTTTATCCTTTAATATTTTCCTTTCTTTTGTACAAACGACCGCAAGCAATAATCCCATCAGCAGAAATAAAATATTGTATTTATTGAGAAATCCCAAACCTACGGTAACAGACAAGTAATAAAGATTTGCAGGTTTGTTTTGCTCAAAATATTTTAGCAGAAAATAAAATACAGCGGTCCAGGCCAGCACATCGAAAGAATTGGGCTGATACAGCGTATTCAGCATAAGCAGCGAAGAACACAGGCAGGCCACAGCCACCAGGCATTTTGCTTTTAACCTACCTTTTAGAAGATCAACAATCTGCCAGCAAAAGAAAATGGTTACTGCACCCAATATTGCGGGGCAAAGCCTTACCACAAAAAAGCCGTTCCCCAACAACCTGATCAGCCACGAAAAAAGAGAGGTAAGGGGCGGTACAGAAGTAAATCCTGCAGCGAGGTGTTTGCCCTGATCCAGGTGTAAAAATTCATCCCGGTGCAGTTCATAAACGCCATTTACCAGCGCAAAAGACAAAATAACTTTAAGGATGATGAAAAAAAACAACCAGATACGGCTTGCAGAAAAGTTTGTTTGGTTTTTTAAGGTCATAGGATTTAAACGGTCATTTCTTAATCTTTGATCCTTAGCTTTTCATTGTTTTGATGCCGGTCTGCATCCCGGATACTTTTTTTCTCCAGATTTTTCCAGAGTGCTTCTGTCAGGTTGATTCCTGTTTGGTTTGCCAGACACATCAATACAAAAAGTACGTCGGCCATTTCGTCGGCCAGGTTTACGGCTTCATCGCTCTTTTTAAAAGATTGCTCGCCGTATTTACGGGCCATAATCCGGGCTACCTCACCTACCTCCTCCATCAGGATAGCCGTATTGGTCAGTTCGTTAAAATAACGGATACCTGTTGTTTTAATCCAGTTATCTATGGTTTGTTGTGCTTGTTCAATTGTCATATTGCAGGTTGTATACTTTGTTGTTAGCTAAATTCTCATCCGGGAAATGGATTATTCTTTGTTCTTCGTGTCGATCAGGATGGTAACGGGTCCATCGTTTACCAGGCTGATTTTCATATCGGCGCCAAAAATACCTTTCTCAACTGGTTTTCCCAGCAGGGCTGATAGTTGATTGCCCATCTGTTCGTATAAAGGAATGGCAATGTCCGGACGTGCCGCTCTTGTAAAGCCCGGGCGATTTCCCTTTTTGGTAGAAGCAAATAAGGTAAACTGGCTGATCAGTAAAATATGCCCGTCAACATCTGCCAGCGACTTATTCATTAACCCTTCATTATCACCAAAAACCCGCATCCCGATAATTTTCTGAGCCAGCCATTCAAGATCTGTAGTTGTATCGGTATCCTCAATCCCCAGCAACACCAAAAAACCATTTTTTATGGCTCCGGTAACAACGCCCTCTACAACGCAACTCGCTTCTGTAACTCTTTGTAAAACTGCACGCATTTTAATTAATTTTGAAAAATAAATCTGATATGCGCAAGATAACCATTTTAATATTTTTTGCAGCCCTCCTGCTGGGATGCAAACAGAAAGGAACTGTAAGTCCCTCTTTTTATTATTGGAAAACGGTTTACCAGAACGATCCGACTGAAACGGCCTATCTCCGGCATTTTGCAGCAAAATCCCTGTATCTGCGCATAATGGATGTAGACATCAGCCCGGTTAATGAACAGCCGGCACCGGTTTCGCCCGTCAGTTTCAAAACACCCTTTCCACAGGAAGTAAATGTAATTCCGGTTGTGTACATTGTAAATCAGGTTTTCAACAACCTCGACGACATGGGTATTGAAACCCTGGCCGTTCGCATTGCCAATTTCACCGCAGCCAAAGTAAAACAGGGAGGTAAACCAGATTATGCGGAAATTCAGATAGATTGCGATTGGACACGCAGCACGCGCGATACCTATTTTAAATTTCTGAAAAGCCTAAAGGCCAACCCCTTACTTAAAGACAAAATACTTTCTGTAACCCTACGCCTGCATCAGGTTAAAAACCTGTCCGGCAGCGGCATTCCGCCGGCCGATAAGGTATTGCTGATGTGTTACAATATGGGCAACCTGCGCCAGTTCGGCACCCAAAATTCTATTTTGGATATGAAACAAATGGAACTTTATTTAAAGGATGTGCTGGAACACTATCCATTAAAACTTGATCTGGCGCTACCCCTTTTCAACTGGTCGGTGGTGTTCCGTCATCAGCAATACGCTGGCATAGCCCGCCACATTGGCCCCCGGCAACTTAACGATCCCCTTTTGTTTAAACAAAGAGGAACAAGCATCCTGTACGATCTTTTGCAGGATTATCCGGCTGCCGGCTTACAAAAAGGCGATGTAATCCGATATGAACAAATTTCTTTGCCTCAATTACTTGATGCCTCTGATTTTTTATCGCGATATTTGAAAGCAGATAACCGCAACCTTGTTTTTTATCACCTCGACAAGCCCTTATTAAAAGATTTTACCTATGACGACCTTCAGAAAGCTATCGATCGGTTTTAGCGTTTTTTTATTGTTTTATTTTGGCGAGATTGCGGTAAACATTGCCTGTGGCCCGGAACCTGATCCTTACGATTATTATATTTCTTACTTCCACAACAATGTACAGGGGGATGATTATGCACCATTTGCTTTTAACCAGATGGTGTACCTGTATGATGAGCGCGATGTAGAAAGCGAACCGGAAATTAACAGCCGCGAATGGGCTGCCTATCTGCAGGTTCCAAGTGCTTCTGTTTATAATATTATGTACCAGAGCAACAAACAAACCGATCAGGTGCTGGCAACCTACAATGGTCAATCGTTGAACAAGCTTCCCGATAGCTTACAGAAAAACGATTTCTTACAAGCGTTGAATAACAGACCGGCGGCTGCCAGGTATTATATATATGCCAAAAGCTGCGAGCCACTGGCCTATGCAGCATACGATCCCTGGAATCCGGCTCCACGCGATACAAGCACCATGGCCGCCAAAGCCGCCGAAGGCCTTAAACTGGCTAAAAACGAAAAAGATCCTTTTTTAAAACTGCGATACGCATATCAGAGTGCCCGCATGTATCATTTCTCGCAGGATTACACCAGCTGTAAAAATGTTTATGAGCAATACATCCAGACAAGTGCTGTAAAAAGTGCTGTTAAAGGCTGGGGACTGGCACTTTATGCCGGTGCCATCCGCCGTACAGGCAACCCGGCAGAAGCGGCATATTTATTTTCTAAAGTTTTTTCCACCAATCCCGAAAGAAGGGTTATGGCTTATAAAAATTACTTCTACACCAGTACAGCGGTTGACCAGGTATTGCCTTTTGCCAGAACAGCGCAAGATAAGGCCACAGTATGGGCCATTAAAGGGTTTGGCAATGCTGAAAATGACTTAACATCACTTCAAAAAGTATATCATTATGCCCCCGAAAGTTTATTAAACGGGGCCTTGCTCGTAAGAGAGGTAAATAAACTTGAACAGAAACTGATTAAAGAAAGTGAAC
>JASLGV010000423.1 GCA_030149995.1 Pedobacter sp. | reverse complement strand
GTTCACTTTTTCCGTTGTGCATTAACACACCAAGTACATCATTTTCTTTTGCTTTGATGGCCCAGGCAGAGGCAGGACCTTCTTCACCATGGGTTGCAAAATCAATCCAGATCTCATTTTCGTTTGTATCGATACCGCGGTGGGTATAGGTACGGATGGCCGGTCGAACGGTTTCGGGAAGTGGAATCCACTCCATTTTTTCGTAGTCGAAATCCGGAAAATAAATCTTATCTACGCCTGCAGGTGGTATTAAAATCTTATTGTTAACACCAACGGTCGTATTTTCAAATAAATGTACATCTGGTCCTGTTAAAAAAATACGGATGTAATGTGGGGTAATATATATTTTTCTGGTTACCCTTAATTCGGCCCTGATTGTTTTAAAATTTTCTTTACTCATGTTAAATTATTCAATGTTTAAAAGATGCATCTGTTTACAACTAATGCTAATTGTGTAGATTGATTCTAAATAATATTTACCTTGCGAAGGTAGGCTTTAACATGCGTTTACAGGTTACGTAAGCAGGAATAAAAAAGCCGTTAAACGGAGTAATTGTATCTGCTATCCCTCGGCTTTCAGACTGCCAGGCGATAAATAATAAAGTGGCGAAAGTACTAATAAACTTAAATTACAATTGGTACTGTTGGCCGTTGTAGAGGTAATAATTGACTGAAATAGATTCATCACGCATAAACGCTCGTTTATCAGGCAAAAACAATTGTTTGTCAAAAAGATTTCTGTATGTCTATCATATAATTTAGCTTAAAAGTTTTAAAGCGAAAATTTATGAAGAAACACTTGAACTGGAAAATAGCATTGGCGGCCGTTATACCCTTGGTTTTTGCCCACAGTTATGGCAATGCTCAGGAAACATTACAAACGGTAACAGACAGGGGGGCAACAACTTCCAACGACCTTACAATTCTTAGCAGCAGACCACAATTGTTTTTAAAAACAAATGCCGGAAATAGTCAGCTTATTAAATTTTGGGATGGTGAAATCCCCAGGATGGAACTCGCCTATGATGCCTTAGTAAATCAAATGTATTTGTTTGCCTACAACACTAATAGCTATTTTTCTGTTTACACTGCCGCCCGCGAGCGTTTCCGAATTTCTCCAGCTGGCGATGCTTATTTTCTGGAAAATGTAGGTATCGGCACTACCACGCCAAAAGAGAAATTAGCCGTAAACGGAAATATTCGTGCTAAAGAAATTAAAGTGGAAATGGCCAACTGGCCCGATTATGTTTTTGCGCCAGAATATCAGAATACCTCATTAGCTGAACTTGAAAAATTCATTAAAATGAATAAACATCTTCCGGATATGCCTACTGCAAAAGAAGTGGAAGAACATGGAGTCTCTTTGGGCGAAATGAACAAAGTACTACTTAAAAAAGTAGAGGAACTCACCTTACATTTAATTGAAAAAGACAAAGATATCCAGCTGCTTAAGGTGCTTACAGAAGAACAGCATAAGCAGATTAAATCTATTTTAAACACACTTAAAAAAGAAAAATAATGAAAAAGATCTTTACTGTATTTTTAATGTTTTATGGTGTTTATGTGGTTCATGCACAGTCTAATACAAACACGTTTCCGCTTAATGGAAATGTTGGGATTGGGACCATTACGCCAACAAATATGCTACAAGTTAAAGCTAACGAACAAAAAGGTGAGATCTGTATAGGAGGAGGAAATGGGATAGGTTCCGGTCGCCTGTTCATTCACGCCGATTTGGTAAATGATTTCAGTTATATTGATGTTTTCGGAGACAATGTTTATAAAAAACTGAATATTGATGCAAGTCATTTGATTCTGAATGCTTTTAGTAAGGGAAATGTAGGTATCGGCACCACCGCACCAAATGAGAAATTAGCCGTAAACGGCAACATCCGTGCTAAAGAAATTAAAGTGGAAATGGCCAACTGGCCCGATTATGTTTTTGAGGAAAAACATGAAATATTATCACTTGATTCGGTAGCCGCCTTTATCAGAAAGAACAAACGTTTACCGGAAATGCCTGCTGCAGAAGAGCTTGAAAAAAATGGTATTTCGGTAGGCGATATGTTAAAGTTGCAGCAAAAAAAGATAGAAGAACTGACGCTGCATTTAATTGAAAAAGACAAAGATATCCAGCTGCTTAAGGTGCTTACAGAAGAACAGCATAAGCAGATTAAATCCATTTTAAACACGCTCAAAAAAGAAAAATAATGAAAAAGATTTTATGCCTAATATTAATTACCGTTAGTTCAGTTATCGGGTTTGCCCAAACAAATACTTTCCCGCCCAGTGGTCATGTGGGTATTGGAACAACGAACCCGCAAAGTCCTTTAAATGTAATAGGAGATGCGCATGTTACTAATTTAATAGGTGGAAATGGCTCTTATTTTAATGTGCTTAAAATTCCATCTTTAGATTCTTCTCCTGCCTATTTTTATATAAACACAAACATTCCTGCAAGTGATTATGCAGCACCTCAAATCCAGATTACAGGATATATGTATGGTGCTTTAAACCGGGCGATGAAAATAACCCTTGGATGGTATCATTATGCCGGGAATTTTTACTGGTCTCAGTGGCATTCCGATCTGGGTTACCAGAAACCCTCGAGAATCAGACTGGGTACCTATTTAAAAAATGGAGCGCCATATATCAGAATAGAAATTTCCAATAATAATGTATACTGGTCAAATTACAGTATTTCAGCAACAGATGCAGGTGATAGTTCATATGATTTTTATACTGGCTGGACTTATAATGAAGGCGAAATGCCTGTAGCAACAACAAATCAAATTCATACGGTAATAGAATATAATGATGTATTTATTGAAGGTAAAGTAGGAATTGGTATTTATCCTGGAACTGACAAACTCGCCGTAAACGGAAATATTCGTGCTAAAGAAATTAAAGTGGAAACTGCCAACTGGCCCGATTATGTTTTTGCGCCTGAATATCAGAATACCTCATTAACTGAACTCGAAAAATTCATTAAAACGAATAAACATCTTCCGGATATGCCTGCCGCAAAAGAAGTGGAAGAGCATGGAGTCTCTTTGGGCGAAATGAACAAAGCACTACTTAAAAAAGTAGAGGAACTGACCTTACATTTAATCGAAGAACACCATGCACGTAAGCGTCAGCAAAAGCAAATTAAGCAGCTGTCAACCCGGTTAAATGTACTTTTGAAAAAGAAATCAGCCAAATAATTTATTAAAACTAATGTTTAAAATGATGAGAATATTTATTTTAACTGCCTTGCTTTTCATTTCGGCAAGTGTATCGGCCCAAAATCACACCAGTCAGGGTGGGGTAAACACTTCGGTAATAGAGCGGCTGTCGGCTAATGACAGGCAGGCTATGCGCTATGAAATCGCAACCATTGGCTATAATTCATTTCACTGGCAAACCGGGGGTGTTATCATCGTAGAACTGTTTAATACGATGTACGGTGTTGGGTATGAAAAATACATCATTGAAAATGGTTTTGGACAAGGTGCTAATTTCGGATCAGTTAGTATAAAAAGGGTAGAGTCATACGGCCTTTATCACCATGCAAAGTTATCATTAGGAACGCCATACGATTTAAGTTCTGATTTTGGTGGTCGTGTCAATCGCGCTT
>JASLGV010000417.1 GCA_030149995.1 Pedobacter sp. | reverse complement strand
GGATTGGCCGGACACTTCAGAAACCTGTTGGTTGGAAAAGATGCCGCCACCATTAAGTTGCTGGAAGTAAGCGATAATATTAAGCAGAAATACCTGGAACAATGCAAACAAACGGAATTGTCTTTCCTGTTAACGGCATTAAACCTGGCAAATTCTTGTGATTTAAATTACAAGAATTCTAAAAACCAACGACTTCAGGTAGAACTGGCGCTTATTAAAATGTGCCACATACGGTCTGTGGTTCAACTGGCACAAAATCCTTCAAATCCATCATCAAACACAGCAACTGATCCAGATCAGGATAAAAAAAAAACTAATGTTGTAGCCGAAAGCCTTACAGCTGAAAACCAGCGTATTCAGCCTTCTGCTGCTCCTCAGACACCTTCCATAACCGAAATACCCGTTTCAAAAGTACCTGTAACAGCAAATATTCCGGTAGAAGCAGAAGCACCAAAAACAACTCAGCCTTTATCGGCAAGTACCATTAAAATCAATATCCCCAAAGCCAATCCACTTGGTACACTGATCCCGTCCTTAAATGATTTAGGACGTGCAGCAAGTGTAGATGAAAATGCGGAAGCTCAAAAAATTACGGGGGCAGCCCGCGAGAGTTTCAGCTATGAGCGTTTACTGGAAATATGGAATCTTTATACACAAAAACTCAAGGCAGCCGATAAGATTAACCTTTTTACCATCTTAAACAACTTTGCGCCTACTTTGTTAAACCAGGAGTTGATTGAAATTTCTGTAGAAAGTAAAACCCAGGAAGATTTTGTTCAAAAAGAATCGGTAGAGCTTCTGAACTTTTTGAGAAGTGAACTGAAAAACTTTGGTATAGAGGTTACGTACAAACAAATAGAACGTAAGCTGGAGAACAGGCTTTATGGAAACCGCGAAAAGTACGATTACCTGGTAAGCAAAAATCCAAAGCTCGAAGAGTTACGCAGAAGGTTCAACCTCGACGTAACACCTTAACAAAGCTTTTTGGCTGAAGATGTGCGTGCTCTTTTAAATCAGCAAACACCTCCGTAATTTATTTAATTAGCTGCTATTTTTCAGGCTTATCGTTAACCGGGTAACCTTCTTCGTCTAAATCGTCGCGCTCATCCTCTGGGGTTCTGGCAAGCAGTTCATCTTCTACATTTAGTTTTACGCTTTCTCCATGATCTACATGCATGCCCAGCTCATCTAATTCGTCGTTTATAATTTCCTTGGTGTCTGCATATTCATCCCCCACATATGGATTGGCTTCATCATAAGTCGAATCATCATCAACAGCTCCCGCTGCAACGGTTTCATAACCCATCGGGTGATCATATTCTTTATCCTCGCCCTTCACGTCCAGTTCGTAGCTTTCTTTTTCTTTATCGTATGATAAGTTTTCCTGATTAATTTCGGCATTTTCTGTCGTGCTGTGCAATTTATCTTGTGCCGGTTTTTGTTCCTTATTAGCCATGATATACTTTTTTATATAATGAACCATCGAGACTTAAAATAGTTTGCCCAAAAAGCAAGGCGGCCCGGGATTGAATCCCGGGCCGCCTCATCTATTAAATTTTAAATGCAATTACAAAGTTGCTAATGCATTGTTCAAGGTTTCACTTGGACGCATGGCTTTTTCAGTCAATTTATCGTCTGGATTGTAGTAACCACCAATATTTTGTGGTTTACCTTGTGCACCGATTAACTCTTCGTTTATTTTAGCCTCGTTTTCTTCGAGTGTTTTAGCCAAAGGTGCAAATTTAGCTTTCAAATCGGCATCTTTAGACTGAGCCGCAAGTGCTTCTGCCCAATACAACGCCAGGTAAAAATGCGAACCTCTGTTGTCAATTTGTCCTACTCTACGTGCAGGTGATTTATCGTTGGCTAAGAATTTTTCAGTTGCAGCGTCTAATGTTTCGGCCAGTACCAATGCTTTCGCATTGTTTTGAGTTTGTCCGAGGTGCTCCAATGAAACAGCCAGCGCCAGGAACTCGCCTAAAGAATCCCAACGCAGATAACCCTCTTCAATAAATTGTTCAATGTGTTTTGGGGCAGAACCGCCGGCACCGGTTTCAAATAAACCACCACCATTCATTAAAGGAACAATCGATAACATTTTTGCTGAAGTTCCCAATTCCAGGATCGGGAATAAGTCAGTTAAATAATCACGTAAAACATTACCCGTAACAGAAATGGTATCTTCTCCCTTGCGAATACGCTCTAATGTAAATTTAGTAGCATCAATTGGTGCCAGGATGCGGATATCCAAACCGGTTGTATCATGAGCAGGCAAATATTTGTTCACCTTAGCAATAATTTCCTTGTCGTGTGCACGGTTTTCATCAAGCCAGAACACAGCAGGAGTAGCAGATAAACGGGCTCTGTTTACAGCCAGTTTAATCCAATCCTGAATCGGTGCATCTTTAGTTTGGCACATGCGGAAAATATCACCTTTTTCTACTTTCTGGTCAAAGAAAACTTTTCCGTCAGCATCTGTTACGCGAATGGTACCATTTGCTTTCGCCTGGAAAGTTTTATCATGTGAGCCATATTCTTCCGCTTTTTGAGCCATTAAACCTACGTTCGGAACAGATCCCATCGTGGTTACATCATAAGCGCCATGTGCTTTACAATCTTCGATGGTAGCTGTATATACACCTGCGTAGCTGCGATCCGGGATCAAGGCAATGGTATCTTGCTGTTTACCTTCTTTATTCCACATTTGTCCGGAAGTACGGATCATGGCAGGCATTGATGCATCAACAATTACGTCAGAAGGTACGTGTAAGTTTGTAATTCCTTTATCTGAATTAACCATAGCCAGGGCAGGGCCGTTTTCAATCGCTGCTGCAATCGCTGCTTCTACTTCAGCCTGCTTAGGATTACCAGCAATCTTTGCATATACATCCCCCAGGCCGTTGCTTGTTTCTACATTTAACTCTTTGAATAAGTCTGCATATTTTGCAAAAACATCAGCAAAATATACTTCTACAATGGCACCAAAAATAATTGGGTCTGAAACCTTCATCATCGTTGCTTTTAAGTGCGCCGATAATAACACCCCAGCTTCTTTTGCTTCGGCAATTTCTTTTTTCACGAATGCTTTTAATGCAGATAAGCTTAACGCCGAAGAATCAATTACTTCGCCTGCTTTTAAAGGAGCCAGTCCTTTTAATTCGGTTACGGTACCGTTGTCGTCTACAAACTCAATTTTAAATTGAGTCGCCTCTTCTACGGTTACAGACTTTTCTGATCCATAAAAATCACCGTGATCCATACTGGCAACACGTGTTTTAGAATCTGCAGACCAGGCACCCATTGAGTGTGGATTTGCTTTTGCGTAATTTTTAACCGCTTTAGGTGCACGACGGTCTGAATTGCCTTCGCGTAAAACCGGGTTAACAGCCGATCCTAAAACTTTTGCATATTTGGCTTTGATGGCCTTTTCTTCGTCTGTCTGTACATCTTCAGGATATGCCGGAACAGCAAAACCTTGTTTTTGTAATTCGGCAATTGCGCCTTTCAGCTGCGGGATAGATGCAGATATATTTGGTAATTTAATAATATTAGCCTCTGGTGTGGTTGCTAAATTGCCTAACTCTGTAAGGGCATCGCCAATTTTCTGTGCTTCCGTTAAATACTCCGGAAAATTTGCCAGAATACGGCCTGCTAAAGAAATATCTCTCGTTTCTACATCAATACCTGCAGATGTGGTAAAAGCCTGTACAATAGGTAAAAGTGAATAGGTGGCCAGCATGGGCGCTTCATCCGTTTTGGTATAGATGATTTTCGATGTATTTGACATATTATATTAATTTTTACGATTAAATGTAAATGGTTTTGTTGTAATGCAATTCTGCTCTACGCATCTTTCAAAATCGCCTAAAGATAAAATAAACGAACGAATTAAGGAACATTTGATTGTTATTTGTGGGTTAAATTGCCGGCAAAAAAAGGTTTTAACCTTATGCAAAGCCCTCATTCAGAAATGAATTTATCTATTAATAGTCAAACAACGCCTCCTGTCGCCAAAACCAATTTAAACTAAAAATAACCATGTACAAACAAGGCTGTACATGGTTATTAAACAAACAAATGAGTTAATTCTCAATTAACCAGTTCTGACTCCTTAATATTAAGCTCTGTAACAATAATCTCTGTTGTATAATGCTTAATACCTTCTTTGTTTTCGTAGCTTCCGGTTCTTAATTTACCTTCTACGCTTAACCGGTTTCCCTTTTTTATCCTTTGTATCGCAAGATCAGCTTTCGCATTCCAAAAGCTAAGCACAAACCACTGTGTTCTTTTCACCTCTTCTCCACCTGCTGTTTTATAATATTCGTTAACAGCCAACCGTACCGTTGCCAATTTCTGATCGCCAGATTCGTATTTAATTTCCGCATCGGCACCTGCAAAACCACTTAACATCACTTTGTTTACTAAATTTTCCATAATTCTAAATTTTAAGTTTCTACTTTTTAATGAACAGCAGCACTTACTGCCAACCCTACAAAATTGAATGAACCAAAGAAATTTAGCCGGTTATTACCCGTTTATAATCGTGTATAAACGGATGTAAACGTTTACAAACGGCTTTACAAAACAACTAACGCCTTTATAAGGAAAAGAAAGATTGCCTAACTTTATGCTATTCATCCCATAATTAATGGTAGAATTATGGAACAACGCTTATGCCTGGATTGTGGTCAGATGGTAGTCGGCCGGATCGATAAAAAGTTCTGCAATGATCTTTGCAGAAACAATTACAACAATCACCTGAAAATGGCGGACGCCTCTGTTATGAAACAGATTAATGGCGTTTTAAAAAATAACCGCCGCATTTTAGCAAAATTAAATCCGCATGGTAAAGTCAAATTATCCAGAAAAAGACTTATAAATGCTGGCTATAATTTCAACTATATCACTCATTATTACCTTACTCAAAAAGGTGATACGTATTACTTTTGTTATGAATATGGGTATCTCCCTATTATAAATGATGATTTACTCCTTGTAAAACGCCAGGAAAAATTCTTTTAAGATTATTTTCAAAAAAGCCTGATATCTTTGCGCTTTATACAGATGTAAGCTGTAAAACTACTTTGTTTTATTGGCAACACAGGATAATTAATATGAAGATTTTTGTTGAAACCGAAAGACTTATTTTAAGAGAAATTGTTGAAACAGATGCAGCAGCCATGTATGCACTTGATTCGGACGCTGATGTTCACCAGTTTTTGGGTAAAAATCCCATCCAAAATACAGAGCAGGCTTTATCAAACATCACATATATACGCAAGCAATATCAGGTTAATGGCATTGGCCGTTGGGCTGTTGTAGAGAAATCAACCAACAGCTTTATTGGCTGGGCAGGTTTAAAGCTGATTACTGAAACGACAAACGCACATATCAATTATTACGACCTGGGTTACCGCTTGATAAAAGAATACTGGGGGAAAGGATATGCCACTGAAGCGGCCAATGCAATTGTTGATTATGGATTCTCCGTGCTTAACCTTTCGGAAATATACGCCATTGCAGATGTTCAGAATATACCATCGGTTCATGTTTTAGAAAAAGCCGGACTAAAGCGCTTAGAGGTCTTTAACTATGAAAATACACCACATTATTGGCTAAAAATCAAAAAGTAAAAACAAATATTTTAAGAATTTAGCGCCAAAAAGTATATTTTCGCGTCAACTAAAACAAACACTAACAAAACATGGAGACAAAAGACAGTAACGGGAACATCCTGAACGAGGGTGATTCTGTAACGGTTGTGAAAAGCCTGAAGGTAAAAGGTATGCAAGCGACCATCAAACAGGGTACTACTGTAAAAAACATACGTTTAACCAATAATCCGGCAGAAATTGAAGGACGAATAGAAAAAACGGTAATCGTATTAAAAACGGAATTTCTTAAAAAGAAAAACTAAAATAAATCAATCATTTCCCAATACAGACCTAAATTAAACTGTGGTATAATATCTTTTATACCCCGCTTTCTCGTTTGATGTACATCCCTTATAATTATGCTTCATTAAAAACAAAACCTGGCCCAATAGCGGGCAATAAAGGTTTTGATCAAACCATGGTCTACCCAAACTAAACAACGGGGACTTCTAATCCCCATATTAAATTAAATTCTCAATGAAAAAGCTCTTAACTATTATTCTCCTGATTGGTCTTTTGACCAGTTGTCGCGAAAAATTTGACCCTAAAACCTTGAACAACACCCATTGGGTACTCCAGCAATTACCCGGCTTAATCTTACCTGCAGATACGAAAGCTACGCTTAACTTTGCCAGCGAACTTAAAATATCCGGTAAATCTTTTTGCAATAATTATGGCGGCCAGGTTCAGGTACAGGATGATAAAATAGAACTCAAAAATGTATTTGGGACCAAAATGTTCTGCCAGGAAACAGCCGAAGCAGAAAGTGCTTATCTGAATGCCTTAAGTAAAGTAAACCAGGCTAAATTGGTTAACAATCAACTCCAGTTATTTGATGATAATACCTTATTATTGGTATTTAAGAAGGTTGATTAAGCAATATTAACACTTATTAACAGGCCCGACAAAACTATTTTAGTATTTTCGGGCTTGTTTTTTATGTAGCATGCTTGTATCGATTAAAGAAAACTTACTATTCTTTTTCTCTACCCTGAGAAATGCCTTTAAACTGTTTCAAAAAAACGATCCGCTCAGACTTGCAGGTGCTACAGCTTTTTTCACCAACTTTGCCTTACCTCCTATTTTAATTATACTGATTCGCTTATTTGGAATTTTTACCGACAGGCGTCAGCTGGTCTCCAATATTTTCGATCGGCTGGCGAACATACTCGACGAAAACAGCATCGAGCAAATCAGGCAAACCTTAAAAAACATCCGGGCCATTAACCAGGTTTGGTATGTTACCCTGATTAGTTTTGTATTCTTTTTATTTGTGGCCACGACCCTGTTCAGTGTGATAAAAAATTCGCTCGATCAGATCTGGAACATCGGCACAAAAGATAAACCCGGTATTTTATTTACCCTCAAACTACGCGGACGTTCGATTATTATTATTTTGCTGGCCGGTATTTTGTTCCTTATCGGCTTACTGCTGGATAGTGTTCAGGCAATTATCAGTTCGTTACTTAAAGGTACTTCTCCTTCTCTCGACCTGATTTTCTCGTCTATATTAAATCAGTTGCTGTTTGTACTGATTGTTACCACCTGGTTTTCGGTTTTATTCCGCTTTTTAACCAACGGCCGTCCAACCTGGAAAAATGCCCTGTCGGGTGGCTTACTAACGGGTTGCCTTTTTACCGTTGGGAAATACCTTTTACGTATTTTATTGCCGTTAAGCAATATTGGTAACATTTACGGATCTGCAGGTTCTATTGTTATTATTATGCTTTTTGTTTTTTACTCTTCTTTAATTTTTTATTTCGGAGCAGCTTTTATTAAAGCACTGAGCATGCAGAAACAAACACCCATTGTTCCGAAAACCGGTGCTTTTGCCTACGAACTAACAGAGGTTAAACATATAAAACCGAATAAATAAGAGGTTAAAAAAGGGAAATGGTTTATTAAACACATTTCCCTTCTTTATATAAGTGTACAATACGTACTTATACTGCTGCTTTCTCAAATCCCTGCATTTCGAATACTGCACGGTTATGGAATAAATTAAAATGTAGAATACCAAAGAGGCTGACTGGCCCTTCTAAAGACCGACCTTCTATACAGACATTTTCTTTTAATACCTCTGTATTGGATTTAGACCAGCTATTAAAAATAGCCCATTCATCCTTAACAACCAGATCGTTTACATCTATGCGCATTTGTTTTAAAAGCGCCATAAAACTCTGTCCTTGCAACAATAACTCTTTAATACTCATGACATCATAATTTATAAAGTAAATATTTTTTACATAAGTACGTGTAAAAAACAATTAGAAAATTCTGTATCCCACACCTACGGTAAACAGGTTCAGTTTTGTACCTGGATAACCACTTTTGTTAATTTTAGATAAACCAAGCTCATATCTCGCATCAATATTTAAACGCATAATATCCAGCCCGGCTCCAAACTGCCAGGCAAATGCTTGACTTTTAAAATCTGCTTTAAAAACACTACCTGCTGCCTGGCTAAAGCTCTGGTTTTCATCCAGAATAAAAGAGAAGGTAGGTCCTGTATTTAAACGTAAACCCAAACCAGCCGCTCCAAATTTTGTACCAATTAATAAAGGTACATCCAGGCTTGTAAAGTTTACTTTGTTCACCTCTCCTGTTGCATCGCTTACCAGGTTTGTTTTTTTGCCGGATATATACAATTCAGGCTGGAAATGAATGCCTGCAGCACCAATTCTTGCCCAGACACCACCGTAATACCCGGCTCTGTTGTCACTGCTAAATGTATTTTCCGTATTAAACTTTGAAAAATTTGCTCCGCCTTTTAATCCAAATTGAAAAGTTGGCAAAATCTGCGCACCGGCACTCAAGCCGGTAAACAAAGAAATAATGGCTAAAAAAAATAATTTTGTTTTCATAAAATTAAAGGATGTTTGATTGATTAATGGCTAACCCGACGCATTATCTATGGCTTGCTTCTCCTTTAAAGCATCCACATTGTTCTTATCGCCAAAGTTTTGCGTTTTTTCCGCAAAATACGATAAAATTGATACAATTGTATCTAAATTATCAGCCAAACGCTGGTGCATATCCGGCAAGTCATTTTCTAAACGCTTATCACCCAGCTCAATATTATCAACCTCTATTTTTCCTATTTTCTGAAT
>JASLGV010000415.1 GCA_030149995.1 Pedobacter sp. | reverse complement strand
GTTTACAGTTCTTACATCCGGTAAAGAAAGAACCGGTTAATATCTTTGCCCGTTTACCTGTTGATGGTTTCTGGGAACGCTTTGAGTCTTTATAAGCGGATAAAGATTTTAAAGGATTTGAAATACAGATCTTCAATTAATACCGGTTAGAAAATTATAACCTGTTTTCTTCAATAAAAATACTTTAAACAAATAAGGCCGTAGTTATACGGCCTTATTTGTTTAGAAAACTTATGGTGGTATTTATTTACCAGACAAAGGTTGCTACAGCACCTTTATCCAGATTTGTTGTAAACGTTTTGTTCTTATAGCGAACATTAAAATTGCTTGCCGTGTTGTTGTTGTTGCACACAATTAAAACAGTTTTGTTATCAGGGGTTTTGAAAGCAACATTTTGCAGGTTACCTGTAATGTTGGATGCAATTCTAACCGATCCTGGTGTTACAAATTTAGAAGCATGTCCGATAATGTAATAGGCCACATTACGGGTAACAGCTGGAGCTATGGTAATGGCACCCAGGCAGCTTGTACAGCCACCTTTATCCGTATGCGGACCATAATTAGCATCAGCAGCTAAATTCCACTCTAAAACGTTACGGCTCCAGTTACGCGTTGCGCCAACAATTAAGGTAGAAACATGCCATTTTAAATCTTCGGCAAAGTTTCCTGGTCCACCAACCCATTGCTCTGTAAAGTATAGATGTTTATCAGGATGTGCCTGATGTACTTTGCTTAGAGCCGAGATTTGGCCACCGTATAAGTGAAAAGCAGAACCATCCACGTATTTTTTTGCCTCCGGATCGTCCAGAATGGTAATTGGATATTCAGGCTTATCAGCGTTGTGATCGTAAATAATAATCTTGGTTTTTATTTTCGAGTCTTTAAATACCGGACCTAAAGCTGTTTTAATAAAGTTAGCCTGATCGGTTGCTTCCATATACATACTTGGGTTATTACCCGGGTGTAAGGGTTCATTCTGAACCGTGATGGCATCGATTACAATACCTTCAGCTTTCATTACCTGAATATATTTTACCAGGTAACGTGCATAGGCATTATAGTAAGCTGGTTTTAAGCGGCCACCTATAAAACTGTTGTTGTCTTTCATCCAGGCTGGGGCCGTCCATGGAGAGCCCAGTATTTTAATTGACGGGTTAATGGCAACAATCTTTTTAAGGACCGGAATCAGGTCTTTCTTTTCTTCGGCAATTGAAAATTTAGTTAATTGCTCGTCGGTTTCGCCGGCAGGTAAATCATTGTAGGTAAATACATGCGCACTTAAATCTGACGCACCAATGCTGATACGCAAATAACTGGTGCCAATTGCATTTTCCGAATGACCAAATAATTCGTTTAACAGTTTATCCTGCTCAGCAGCTGGCAGGCCATTGATTAAACTTGCACTTCCGCCGGTTAAAGTATAACCAAATCCATCAATCGATTGGAACGAGCTGTCTGGATTTACCTGAATGGTTGGGTAGTTGTTGGCCGCATCTTTAACAAAGCTGGCAACGGCATCCTGTTTCTGAAGTAAAACAGAACGATCGCCTTTTGTTAGCCATACAGTGGCTGCATCGCCTTTGGCGGTATTACCTGGTTCTACCGCTTGTTTTTTAGAGGCGCACGATGCAAGAAATACTGTGCATGCAAGGGCCAAATGATATATTGAACGTTTATTCATTAGATTAGTCTATATAGTTAAAATTGATTTTTTGATCTCCGATCTGAATTCTGAATTCTCCGGCTTCTGTTACTTTTTTACCTTCAAGATTCACAACGGCCAGGTCTTCGGCACGCAGGGTAAATTTTACCGTTTTGGTTTCACCAGGTTTTAAATCAATTTTTTCAAATCCACGTAAACGTTTTACATCTGGGGTAATGATGCTTGCATACAGATCTGAACTAAACAACAATACACTTTCTTTACCTGCTAAATTTCCGGTATTGCTTACCTCAACAGAAATGTCTAAACGCTCGCCGGCCTTTAATGTATTGCTGCTCAGTTTAAGGTTGCTGTATTTAAAAGTTGTATAGCTTAAGCCTTGTCCAAATACATACTGTGGATTAAAATCTGAGTCGTAATTGTAAACACCTTCAACTGTTTCGCGTGCTTCAGAAGGCTTGTGGTAGTAGGTAAAAAGGGCATTAGGGAACTGAGGGTAAGTATATGGTAATTTACCCGATGGGTTTACATCACCGAAAAGAATATCAGCAAGTGCATCGCCACCATAGTTGCCTGGTAAATAGGTTTGTACCACCGCCTGCATATTTTTTTCAAATTTGCTGATGATTCTTGGCCTGCCTTCATTTAAAATCAATATAACAGGTTTACCTGTTGCGGCAATTTTTTTAGCCAGTTCAGTTTGAAAGTCAGAAATATATAAGTCGCTCAGGTTACCCGGAGATTCTGTATATGTATTTTCGCCCAGGCATAAGATTACGGCATCTGCCTGCTGTGCAGCAGCAACCGCTTCGTCTAATTTATCGGCAAAATCTTCAAAATATTTACCATCCATTTTATAGCTTACACCTGGTACGTAGGTGATGTTAGCCGCACCATTTTTATTTTGAAGTGCTTTTAAAATGCTGTTGTAATCTTTTGCAAATTCTTCTACTTTTTCACCTTGCCAGCTGTATGTCCAGGCACCGTTTAAAGTACGCATAGAATTGGCATTAGGACCGGTTACTAATAATTTAATACCTTTTTTAAGTGGTAAAATATTATTGTTGTTTTTTAAAAGGGTAATAGATTCTGCGGCGGTGTTGTAAGATTCTTTCTGGAATTCTTTGCTCGCAAATTTAGGATAGTCTTTAGGGTTGGTCGCTGGTTTTTCGAACAGACCTGTAGCAAATTTCACCATTAAAATACGGCGTACGGCGTCGTCTATTCTCGATTGTTTTACTTTACCTTCTTTTACAAGAGCAACCAGGTTATCACAAAATACTTCATAGTTATAAGCAATCATGCTCATATCAATACCTGCATTAATGGCCAGCATAATGGCTTCTTTGTCATCTTTAGCAATGCGGTCTCTTTTGTAAAGGTTTTCAATATCGCCCCAGTCGGTAACCACCAGACCTTTAAATCCAAGTTCTTCTTTTAATAGTTTGGTTACAATGTTGTAATTCGAGTGTACAGGAACACCGTTTATGATGCCGGAGTTAATCATTACAGTGTGTGCACCTGCTTTTACAGCTGCTTCAAAAGGAGGCAGGTGATATTCTCTCAATGCCTGATCTGAAATAAAGGCAGGGGTTCTGTCTTTTCCCGTAACAGGTACCTGGTAGCCTAAAAAGTGTTTAAGAGAGGTGGCTACTTTGTAAGGATTGGCAACATTTTTATCATCGCCTTCATAGCCTTTAACGGCTGCTAAACCCAATTCCGTTACCAGGAAAGGATCTTCTCCAAATGTTTCCCACTGGCGTGGAAAGCGCGGATCGGCACCTAAATCCAAAATGGGCGCAAAATTCCATGGAATTGAACTTGCCCTGGTTTCGTACGCGGTAATGGAAGCACCTGTTTTAACCAAAGCCCGGTTAAATGTTGCCGCTTGTCCGATTTGTTGCGGAAACATTGTTGCACCAGCCGTATAGGTGGCTCCGTGTACTTCATCAACTCCGTAAATAACAGGAATTTTGTTTCTGCCTTTTTTAATGGCAACATCCTGTATTTCGTTAATAATGTTGTACCAGACCTGAGGGGTGCGGGCCCGATTGTTTGAGGTGTTTAACACAGAGCCTACATGGTATTGAACAAGTGCTTTTTCCATGGCTGTTTTGTCAAGGCTAAAGGGTTCATCACTTTCAAAACGATTTTTACCTTTTCCAATAACATCCAGTGTGATTTGTGCCATCTGACCAACTTTTTCTTCGAGGGTCATTTTTGCAAGCAATTGCTCAATTTTAGCTTGATTGTTACTTTGTGCGTGTACCGCAACCAAGCTACCTGCAGAGAGCAGTGTTAAAAGGGTTTTTTTAAATAACATGAAGGGAATGGTTTAAGAAGCAAAGGCAGCCTGCTGCCTTTGCTTGGTATGATTAATTAGCGTAAATTCGGATTTCTGTCGAGTTCTGCCTGTGGAAGAGGCCAATATAGTTTTTCTGGTGTAACATTATAATTCAGGTTTGCGCCTGTACCGTCTTTTTGTGCATTCATAACGGTTATTGCACGGTTTGTTCTTACTAAATCGAACCAGCGGTGGCCTTCAAACGCAAGCTCTAAGCGGCGTTCTTTTTCGATAGCCAAACGCATACTTGCCTGATCGGCAGCTGGTGTAGCACCCAGGCTTACACGGTTACGAATGGTATTTACAATATCTTTTGCAGCAGACCATCCCGAAGCACTTAGTTCATTCTGTGCTTCTGCTTTTAACAACAGAATATCTGCCAGTCTTAAAATATAAGTATCGGTTTTATCGTCTGCACGGTATTTATTAATATGCGGGTAAGTAGCCGGGTTTTTCCAGTAATCATCGTCCCATCCAATGCCATCATAAAAAATACTCGATTTTTTACGAACCACATCGCCTTCATCATCAAAAGCCTTTACCAGATCGTTGGTAGGGGTATTGAATTTTTTCCATCCGGCACCAAAAAGCTGGCTTGGCATCCAGTTACCATGTAAACCACCCCATCCATCGTATTGCATTTCCCAGATGGCTTCAGAATTGTTTTTATGCTGCGAATCCCATAACTGATCGTAACCAATTAACGAATAACCATTACCAATGCAGGCATCTGCATATTGTAATACTTTATTCCAATCTGGATTTGACTTGGTTGCATAAACTTTTGCAAGCAATGCATTGGCAACACCTTTGGTTACAATGCCTTTGTTTGCAGAAGTGGCGCGGGCATTGGCTGCACCATATTCCAGGTCTGCAATAATTTGCGCATAAATGGCATCAACGGTTGCTTTAGGCGGGAAGAACTCATCTGAGGTGCTTGGTGTTTTTAATACCAACGGAGCAGCTCCCCATAACCTCACAATATTGAAATACATGTAAGCTCTTAAGATTCTTGCTTCTGCCAGAATTTGTTTTCTTCTGTCGTTAATGTCCAGTTTATCATCTTTAATACCTGGAACGTTGTCTGTAACCAGGTTACAGTTTTTGATGTCTTTGTATAGAGCAGTATAGTCTCTTTTGATATTGTCGTTGGTATTGATTACCGTAAACAGATCGAGCTGGATGTTGTTTGGATTATCTCCACCTGCATAACAGTTATCAGCGATCACATCACCATTGGTCATAAAATCCATGATGTGATAATCATTATACATACCATCGTAAACACCCTGAATTAATTTTTCTGCTGCGGCTGCATCTGCAAAGGCAACATC
>JASLGV010000350.1 GCA_030149995.1 Pedobacter sp. | reverse complement strand
GGCAAAATTTTAAACAAACCTTGTTATGAGATTTACGGATCATTACTCGAAAAAATGCCGGTTACCTCCTATACCGTTGGTATTGACACCCCGGAAGTGATTCGCGAAAAACTGAAAGATGCCGCTGCTTTTAAGGTAATCAAGGTAAAGTTAGGCCGCGATAATGACCGGGAGATCATCGAAACCATTCGCAGCTTAACAAATGTGCCATTGTATGTAGATGCCAACCAGGGCTGGTCCGACCGGAAGCAGGCTATTGAACTGATTTACTGGCTGCATAACCAGGGTGTGGTGCTGATTGAGCAACCGATGGATAAAAACAATATAGATGGAAATGCCTGGTTAACAGAAAGAAGTCCCATTCCTTTGCTGGCCGATGAAGCAGTACAGCGTTTGGCCGATGTAGAGCGGCTTAAAGGCGTTTACCATGGCATCAATGTAAAACTGATGAAAAGCTGTGGTATGTACGAAGCACACCAGATGATTGTAAAGGCAAAAGCATTGGGTATGAAAGTTTTAATTGGCTGTATGAGCGAAACCAGTTGTGCAACACTTGCCGCCGCCGCCCTTGCACCGCTCTGTAACTGGGCCGATCTGGATGGTCCGTGGCTTACTAAGAATAACCCATATGCCGACCCGGCGTTTAAAGACGGACGTTATATCCTCAAAGATTTACCAGGTCTTGGCCTTGAAGGTATTAAGGACGGTCTTTTTGATTAAAATGTGCCCGGACTTCTTTTGAAAGCTGAACTTTCAGGTAGCCGAAAAAGATGCCAACAGCCAGTAGTATAACGAGTAGAAGGTACTGGGCATTTTGAAAAGACCAGATAATACCCAGAAATGAAAGGATAAGACCCAGCGTATAAAAGATGTTTAAGGCAATTTTTTTGCGCATAACAGGGAAAAGCTTAAGAAATTATTAAACCCGTATACGCTGAAAACCAGGTATACGGGTTTGTGTTTTTTAGTAAACCGGCATGTTCGGATCGAACGCTTCCTGCCAGGCTAAAATGCCACCCTTTAGGTTATAAAGGTTGTCAAATCCATATTGTTGTTCCAGTTGCATAACAGCAGCTGCACTTCTTTTGCCACTGCGGCACTGAATAATTACAGGCTTATCTTTAGCAACTTTCTCTGCTTCTATTAAAATACCACCCAGGGGAATGTTTTCTCCGTTCAGGTTTGAAACTTCGTATTCAAAGGTTTCACGAACATCAATCAGTTGGAAATCTTCTTTATTATCTATTTTTTCTTTTAATTCTTGTACAGATATTTCTTTCATGTTTGAAATGTATTTATGCAAATATAAAAAAAACTGCTTTAGCACCGGCATTAAAAAAAACCGTGATTACGACATCATATTTTGTAACATATTGAATGCTCAGGAGTTTAATAGTAAAGTGTTGTAAAATGAATAAACTGAATCGTTTTTTCTGGTTTTGCTCCGGGGTCCATATTCCTACGTTAGAGCGTTATCCGGCAGAACAAAATAAATATACCGGTATTGGAGCCACCATCTTTTTTACGGGCCTCTTTGCCGCCTTATCGGGCGGCTATGCCATGCATTTTGTTTTTAAGGGCGATGCATGGGCTTTTGTCTTTTCCCTGATCTTTGGTTTCCTATGGGGCGCAGCCATCTTTAATATGGATCGCTACATTGTATCAGGACTTAACAAAAGTGCTTCGACCCGAAAACAGGTGTTGCAGGCAACACCCCGTATACTGCTGGCCATCATGATTGGGATGGTTATATCAAGGCCGCTTGAGCTGAAAATTTTCGATAAAGAAATTAAAGAACGTTTAAAAGTCAGTTATCTGAATGGGCAGCGTGCTAAAATAGATACGTTGAATAAAGCATTTGAAAACAAGTATCAGGTAGAATTTGGTCGTTTAAACAACCAGAAAGCAACCCGGGATTCGCTCGAAAAAGGAATTAAAGCGGATCGGCAGAAGCTTAATTTTGAAATTTTTGGCAATAAAACGACCGAAACTTCGGGTGTAATGGGGTATGGACCGTATGCCAAAAGAAAGGAAGCCGAAATTAAACAGCGCGAAGCAGAACTCGACAGTTTAAAGGCCAATATTAATAAATCTGAAGGTTTTATAGATCAGCGTAAAAACTTCGATGGTCTTTTTACCGAGAAGTTATTTACAGGAAAACAGCTCGATAGCCTGGCCAATATTGCCGGTTTTGCCGATCGGAACTGGGCGCTTGGTCAGCTGAAATTTAATGCCGATGGCAGCCAGGATAATAACACCGCACTCGCGGTTACCTTTATTGGTCTTTTGTTTATTTTCTTTGAATGTTTACCCGTTTTTGTAAAACTGATGAGTGCAAAAGGACCGTATGATTATGCCATTGCCGATGCAGATGAGGTAGCCATTCACCAATCTTCAAAAGATAAAGATTTCCATATAGAAGTGGCTGATAACATCCATGAAACTCGGGTAGAGGCCGAAACAACCAAAAAGAAAGAAATTATTAAAGGCCAGGCTTACCACGATTTAAAACAATATACGTGGGATCAGGAAAATAATTTGTAGGTCGGTAATCTTAGCCATTTGCAACATTGTTTTCACATTGCTGATTTTTGAACTTTTAACGGTAATTTAAACCCACAAAATTACTTTTATGAATAAAATCTACGGATTGGCACTTGCCTGTTTCTGCTCATTCAGTGCTTTTGCACAAAAAGAGCTACTTTATACGGTTTCATTTCCGAATATTATCCATCATGAAGCTGAAATTAGCCTGGAAATTCCAGATGCTGCACCGGGCAAATTAAAAGTGCGCATGAGCCGTTCTTCACCAGGGAGGTATGCGACCCACGAATTTGGCAAAAATGTATACAATTTTAAAGCGTACGATACACAAGGCAAACAACTGGTGGTAAATCAAACGGCGGGCGATGTATACGAAATTGAGAATACGGGTAAATATGTAAAAGTTAACTATACGTTGTACGGGAACTGGATTGACGGTACCTATGCCGGTTTTGACGAAACACATGCCCATATGAATGTGCCGGCAACTTTTGCTTTTCCCGTAGGAATGGATAAAAGACCCCGTTTGGTTAAGTTTGATCTTGCCGGGAGAGCTGGCTGGAAAGTGGCTACGCAGCTTAAACCATTGGCAAATAATACCTACTATGCGCCGGATTTTCAGTATTTTATGGATAGTCCGATCGAGATTGCCGATTATAAAACAGCCAGCTGGCAGGTAAAAAATCCGGATGGTAAACTACAAACCATTCATCTGATTGCCCATTCAGATGATGAACAGGCAACCATTGATGCCTTTGCCGGGCAGTTAAAAAAGATGGTGGCCGAACATCAGGCTGTTTGGGGCGAACTTCCTGCATTTGATTACGGAAACTATTATTTCTTGCAGGATGTATACCCGGATAATGCCGGTGATGGCATGGAGCACCGCAACTCTACCTCTATTGTACAGCGCACGCCTAAAATTGCCGGTTATGAAACCAATCTGCTGGGTACATTCTCGCACGAATTTTTTCACAGCTGGAATGTGGAACGCCTCAGACCTAAAAGTCTGGAGCCTTTTAATTTTGAGCATTCGAATATCAGCGAAGCCTTGTGGTTTGCAGAAGGTTTTACCCAGTATTATGGCAACCTGTTGTTGAGTCGTGCTGGTTTAAAGCCTCAGGAAAATACGGTAGATGGATTTAACGGATTGGTAAATTCGGTGTTAAATGCACCAGGTGCTAAAAATTATTCGGCCATTTCGTCGAGTCAGTATGCGGTATTTGCGGATGCTGGGGTAGCCATCGATCAAACCAATAAAAACAACATTTTTACTTCTTATTATACCTATGGTGCTGCCATTGCACTGGCCCTGGATTTAAAATTGCGCGCAGATTACAACACAACATTAGATGCGTATATGCGCGCCCTGTGGAAAGCCTACGGCAAAACAGAAATTGCCTACACGATGAGCAATCTGGAAACAACATTGGCACAACTTACAAAGGATCCGGCTTTTGCCACAGACTTCTTTAAAAAATATGTTTACGGTACTGCTAAAAACGACTATGC
>JASLGV010000341.1 GCA_030149995.1 Pedobacter sp. | reverse complement strand
CTTCAAATCTTATGGTTTCCTGATTACGTTTACCGAATCTTTTTTAGGCAGAACAGGCTTGATCCCAAAGTTACTGGTATCTGGCCTTAGGTCTTTTTTAACATCCGGTACAAGCGGCTGAATTTTCGGTGGCGTTGCTTTGAGATCGGGTTTGTTAACAGGTTCCGCAGGTTTCAGCTTAACCGGTGGTTTCTTTGCTTTGGGGTTACCCGGCGATCCGATGGCTTCTTTTTTCGATTTCGGTCTTTCGGCAGGCTTCCACGAAAAACCTTTTAAAACATGGTCTTTGGCAATGGTATTTTCCGGATTTAGCGCGCCTTCCACACCTTTTATATATAAAATATCTTCAATGTCGTTGTTCTTAAAGGTAAACTTAATCCGGCTGCTTAACGTCTGGTTCATGTCCTTATAAACTTTTGTACTATCGTCCTGCGTATAATAGATGCTTTCGGCATTTCCGTCTACATACATCGTTCTGATTTTTCCATTCTCAAAGAAACCGGTCATATAGCGACCCTTTATCTGGTTAAACCGGAGCGAATCGGCCGGTGTATTCACCAGAAAGGCATTTTTAAAAGCCTGCAGGTTGTTCAGTTTGTTTTGTTTAAACTGAACATAAATGGTATCGCCAATCTGCTGCGAACCTTCAGACCATATAATCGGGTTTACAAAGCAGCGCAGGGTAGAATCGGCACTGGTGTAAAACAAACTATCGGTTTTAGCCTGGATATTGCTTTTGTAAATTTTAACTCCGTGGTATGCTTTTATAATCCGCGCCTGAACCGTATCAGCCGGATGGGTATGCCCGGTATCAGGTTTTACACCGGCAGCTGCTTGCAGGGGAATGTCTTTTTCTATTTTCTTAATGGTGCTTTTTAGAGCGCTGTCGGGTACTTTAGGTTTGGTAATTTTAGTCGTCAAACTATCGGCCGCAGCTTTACCCGCCAACAATTTTGTACTGTCTGCTTTGGAAGTTAACGCATTTTGGACAAGGTTGGGGCGTGTACCCGCTTTGTCTTTCAAAAGTTTATCATCGGGCGGTAGTTTAAGATCCTTTACAGGTTTAGTCTCTTTATTTCCGTCTGGCTTTTCGGTTGTTTTGTTTTTTCCTTCTGCTGCGGTTGTCTTCTTTTCTGTGGAATTGGCTGGCGATGCATCTTTAATTTTTACATCTCCTTCCTCCTCATCTTCAGAGATCTCATTATCCTTTTTGATGGAAATTTTGGGAATGAGGGTAAGCATTTTTCGAAACACCATCTGCGTTTCGAGCGTATCGGCACCTACCCATATACTATCGGGTCTTTTTTTATTGTTTACAACAATGGAATCTTCAGTGCCAATACCCAGGTAAGCATTACGGGTAACCAGGGTTCTTTGATCGGCCTTGTAGTAATAGCCCAAATCGCCAAACATCTTCATTTTATCTTTTGTATCAGAAAATACAATGTTTTTAACGGCTTTTCCATAACCGGCCTTGCCGTAATAATACAAACTATCGCCTTTTAAAGACCGCGTTCCCTGCGTATACAGGTTTTTTTTGCCGAAATAAGCATCTTCTGTTAAAGTATTATAGGCACCATCTTCTGTATACAGGTTGTCGTCTTTACCTTTAATATTGGTTGGGCCATAAAAATAGGTCCACTTGGTTTGCGTGTTGTAACGCATGGTATCTGATTTGATGGTGCTTTGAGGGGTAACCACCACCACATCGAACCTAAAATAAGAATCGTTCGAATTGCTGAAATAATACCCCCTTTTACTGGTTAAGGTAACATCCTGGTTTACAATTTTACCACCGTTGGTATACGTACCAATTTTACTTACCATATCATAATCGAGTACATTGGTGGTTAAAATACTTTGCGGATCAACCATTTTAACGTTGCTGGTCAGGTGTGCATACTTTTTATTCCCGTCATATTCCAGCTGGTCTGAGTAAATATCAGTTGTTAGCTGGTTGATGTGAACATTGCGGTAGGCCTCGAAATAGTTTCGGTCGCTATAATAAACGGCACTGTCGCAGGTGAGCGTTGCATTGTCCTGCATAAAAACTGGTTTACGCAGGTAACTTATTTTCTTTTTGAAATCACCGGTTATCTGCTCGTAAGAGATAATTTTTATTATAGATTTTTGCTGGCCGAATAATAGCACCGGGCAGGTAATCAAAAAAAGCAGTATAAATAATTTTTGCACACTACAAAGTTAGTTTTTTGTTCCGAACGTGTGGAATACCAGTTAAAATTAAATAATTTTGGTTTATGTTACCCTTACAGCAGTTTCAGGATTTTGCACACGAACAACAGCTTTTTACCAAAGGAGATAAAATCCTGCTGGCCGTTAGCGGGGGCAAGGACTCTGTTTTAATGGTGCATTTCTTTAAGCAGCTCGGCATCAACATTGCGGTGGCACATTGCAATTTCAATCTGCGCAAAGAAGAAGCACCACGCGATGAGAACTTTGTTAAAAGCTTATGTATCAGTCTGAATGTGCCTTTTTTTGTAACGCATTTTAACACCAAAACGTATGCGGCCACGCATAAAATTTCTACCCAGATGGCAGCCCGCGAATTGCGGTATAACTGGTTTGAATCGCTCCGGGAAAAAGAAGGGTATGATTACATTGCATTGGCCCAGCACCGGAACGATGCGGTAGAAACAGTGTTAATTAATCTTACCCGTGGTACCGGCATCAGTGGTTTACATGGGATTTTACCCAAAAGAGGCCGGTTAATCCGTCCGCTGCTGTTTTTAAACAGCGCCGAGATCGGCCGGCTTATCGCCGAAAACCAAATCGATTTTGTGGAAGACAGCTCGAATTTAAGTACAGATTATACCCGCAATAAACTGCGCTTAAAGGTGGTTCCCGTTTTAAAGGAAATCAATCCCAATCTCGAACATACCTTTGCCCAGAACATGGAGCATTTTACCGAGATAGAATCATTTTTAAAAGATCAGGTAAGTCTGCTGACAGAAAAGCTGTTTGTACGCAAGGAAGATGCCATTTATATTTCACTTCAGCACATTGCACAACTGAAACCACAGAAACTCCTGTTGTTTGAAATGCTGAAACCTTTCGGGTTTACCTATCAGGTGGTTGGGGAAATGACAGAAGCATTGAACGGAATAAGTGGTAAGCATTTTTACAGCGAAGGTTACCAGGCCATTATCAACCGGTCGGATCTGATTGTGGTACCGCTAACAAAAGACCAGGCAAAAGATCAACTTATTGATCCCGATGATAAGAATGTTTCTTTTGGGCGCAACGAAATTTTGATTTCGTATTCCGAAACGGTTAACTTCGAATCGTCCGGCAGTAAGGCATTTGTTGATGCCGGTTGTCTGCAATATCCGCTGGTGCTCCGTACCTGGAAAACAGGCGATAAATTTGTCCCGCTGGGGATGAAGAATTTTAAAAAGCTGAGCGATTTTTTTATCGATCAGAAAATTCCGCTTCACATCAAAGAATCAGTTCCTTTACTGGTTAACGGAAATGGCGAAATAATCTGGATTGCCGGCATGCGGCAGGATAACCGTTATAAATTAACGCAGGCAACAAAAAAAGTTGCTATATTCGAACTCAAATTAAAATAAGTGGAAAATAAGTACGCCTACATAGAAAAACAATACCTTGGCAGAGATTACGTGCGCATTTGCATCAGGCTGGTCATGGCTGCTTTTTGTTTTGCTGCTTATGTTTACGAACGCGACCGAGACAATACGCAGGATTTATTTATTGTAGTGGGTTTCGGCATTATTGGCGTATCCATTCTGCTGCTTTTCTTAATCCAGTATAAAACCATTGTAGACAATAAAAGCATTATTCTCGATGGCCTATGGACCACTAAAAAAGTTAAAATAGATTTAAACAGCATTGTAAATGTTCGTAAGGATGTTTACAGCCGTTATTTCTTTAATAATCCTGTGTACAACCTGCATACAAAGGGCACCATCCGTTTTTATTCTTCGGGTAAGGATGCGGTGGTACTTACAGACCGCGATGGGCTTGAATATGTAATCGGTACGCAAAGACCCAACGAATTGTATCTCGTTATCAGAGATGAAATGCAAAAACTCATTCAGAAACCTTAACAGGTGGGTGCTGTTGTACTATTGGCCCGGTTTTCGTTTATTCAAATATCTTTTTCGAAACAGTAAATTGAAAATAGGATGGATTTTTAAAATCCCTGTTCAGGTATTATTATTGCAATAAACCGACACATAAAATAGATTAAAATCGGCTACATTTGTGCAGACAACAATACAATTGTAAATGAAAATAGGAATTGTTTGCTACCCCACATTTGGCGGTAGTGGAGTGGTTGCAACAGAATTGGGTAAAGCACTTGCCAATGAAGGCCACCAGATTCATTTTATAACATATAGTCAGCCAGCAAGGCTCGATTTCTTCTCAGAAAATTTATTTTACCACGAGGTTTCCGTTCGGGATTATCCATTGTTTGATTATGCACCTTACGAATCGGCACTGGCAAGCAAGCTGGTTGATGTGGTGCGCTTTGAGCAATTAGATGTGCTGCATGTACATTATGCCATTCCGCATGCATCTGCCGCTTTTATGGCCAAGCAAATACTGGCAAGCTATGGTATTCAAATCCCAGTGGTTACCACGCTGCACGGTACGGATATTACGCTGGTTGGAAAAGATCCAACCTATAAGCCGGTGGTAACTTTTTCCATTAATCAGAGCGATGGGGTAACAACAGTTTCTCAGAACCTGAAAGACGATACATTCAGGCATTTTGATATTAAAAAGGATATTCAGGTTATTCCGAACTTTATAGACTTCAGTCGTTTTAGCCTGCAGGCGAAAGATCATTTTAAAAAAGCAATTGCACCTAATAACGAACGTATCTTAATTCATACCAGTAACTTCAGAAAAGTAAAACGGACCACAGATGTAATCCATGTTTTTGAAAAGGTACAGTCTGTTATTCCTTCTAAATTGTTAATGGTAGGCGATGGACCGGAGCGTGTTTACAACGAACAACTATGCCGTAAACTGGGAATTTGCGAAAATGTACGCTTTTTAGGTAAGCAAGATGCGATCGAAGAAATTCTTTCTGTATCTGATTTGTTTATCATTCCTTCGGAGTCTGAAAGTTTTGGTTTGGCCGCTTTAGAAGCCATGGCCTGTAAAGTGCCTGTAATATCTTCAGATGCCGGTGGTTTGCCAGAACTGAATGTAAATGGTTTCTGCGGTTACCTGGACCCGGTTGGTGATGTAGACAGCATGGCAGCGCATGCAATCGAAATTCTAAAAGACGATGCCACGCTGATGCAGTTTAAGGAAAATGCCTACAAACGTGCACAGGATTTTGACCTGAAAAAGATTCTGCCCTTATACATTCGTTTTTACGAAGATGTAATTAAGCGTTCGGGTAATACCCCGGCCTAATTTAGCAGATTGCGTTTTCGTGTTTATGGCAGCAGAACTTGCTGGCTGTAAGTTGTTATAACTTTAACGTAAGGTATTTGCAGACTGGATATATAATTAAAACTTTCTCTAAATCACATGGTTAGAAAGTGTATCTTTGCGCCCATGAAAAAAATAGTTGATTACAGAAAGCTTTTAAATGTGAGTAAGGATGCCGAGTTAAAAGAGCTTAAGTCTGTGTACCGTACATTGATGAAAGATTGCCACCCGGATAAATTTCAGCATAATGAAGAAGAGAAATTAGCTGCCGAAGCCCGGAGTAAAGATATTATTGAAGCGTATCACTTTTTAGTTAGCATTGCGCCCGAAACACGCGAACAGAATATAGAAACCTATACACAAACCATTACAACCTCAAATATTCTTGATTTTGAATATAAACAGCAGGTTTTAAACATTGTGTTTTTTGATGGAAGTGCTTATGAGTATTTTGATGTACCTAAAGCAGTTTATGTAAAGCTGGTAAATGCCGATTCGCCCGGTCGTTTTGCCCGCAGACACATCTTCAGTGTGTTTCCTTACCGCAATGTTGCACGCGTAGCGGAAACAGCTTAAGCAAGCAAAGCAGATATAGAAAAGGCGACCTCTTATTTAAAAGGTCGCCTTTTGTGTTTTTAACAGCGCTGTAAACCGGTTTGTAGTTTAATTGGTAAACACCAGGCAAACGGGCGCATCAAGCTGAATGCGGTTGCCGCTGTCGGTTAATTTACCCGAAATTTTATCCCGTTTAAAAACAATAACATCATTGCTGTACTGGTGTGCCACCAATAAGAAATTGCCACTTGGATCAATGCTGAAATTTCTGGGACCTTTGCCAAGTGTGCTTACACGCTCAACGAAGCGTACAATGCCGGTAGGAAGTATGGAGAACACCGAAATGGAGTTGGCATCTCCGCGATTGCTTTCGTACAGGAACTTCCCGTCGGCCGATACGTGAATATCTGCGCCATCAATTCTGCCTGTAAAATCTTTATCTGTGGTACCGATTTCCTGGATTTTCGTTAAGTTCCCGTTCGAATACCGGAAAGCCGTAATGCTGCCGTTAAATTCGTGTGCCAGATAAGCAAACTTACCATTAGGGCTAAAGGTTAAATGTCTGGGACCAGAACCGGCTTTGGTTTTTATAACGGTTTTAATGCTGAGTACTTTTGTTGGACGGTTGGGATTGTAATTATAAATATAAATCTGGTCTTCGCCCAGGTCGTTAGAGATCAGGTATTTGTGATCGGGGGTAAATTGAACCATATGTACATGGGCGCTTTCCTGTCTTTTATTCGGATCGATGCTTTTACCCGTATGTTGGATAATCTGCTTGGCATCACCCAGGGAACCATCGCTGTTGCGGCCAAATACTGCAATGCTGCCGCCACTGTAATTTGCTGCAATAACATGCTGCCGATCGGCTGTAATGTAGCAGGGATCGGCGCCATGGCTCTCTTTTTTGTTCAGAAAGTTTAATGCTCCCGTAGTGGAGGTATATTTGAATGCACTCACCGCACTGGTGTTGCCGGTTTCATTTACCGAATACACAAATTTACGATCTGGCGAAACCGCAAGATAGCTTGGATTTTCTACATCCCTGGTAACATTTTTCAGTGTTGCCTTACCGGTAAGGGTATTAAAATTATACGTATAAATACCTTCGCTGTTGTTGCCCCTGGTGTAGGTTCCAATCAACAGGTTGTAATTGATTTTTTGTGCAAAGGTAAATCCCGACAGGATTAACAATGCGAACAGACCAAAATACTTTTTCATGCAGGAGTTGTTTAGATGTGTTAAAATGAGTTGTTTCAGAAAAACAAATATGGAAAAAATCCTGTAGAATCCGGTAGCTAAGT
>JASLGV010000312.1 GCA_030149995.1 Pedobacter sp. | reverse complement strand
AAACGACGTGCATGCAGGCAAATACTCCCCTTCCGGCTTCCTCTTGGATAACCATATTTATTATCGCCTACAATCGGACACCCCATGGTAGAAAGCTGCACCCTTATCTGGTGCGAACGACCCGTTAAAGGATCTACTTCCAGCAAATAGTATTCGCCCAGTTTGGCTTTCAGCTGATAAGATAACTCTGACCGCTGGCTGCCCTGAACTTCTTTGTTATAAGCTGTAACCACATTTTTTTGCGGGTTTTTAATCAACCAGTTTACCAACGTAGCCTCTTGTTTAGCAGGTTTATTGCGCACAACAGCCCAATATGTTTTTTTTTACTTCTCTGTTTTTGAAAGCCGCATTCATGCGCTCCAGGGCCTTGCTGGTTTTTGCAAACAGGATTACCCCGCTTACCGGCCGATCCAATCTGTGTACCACACCTAAAAAGGCTCCGTTAGGTTTGTTGTATTTCTTAGCAAGATACTTTTTTACCTGTTCATCCAGCGGCTCATCGCCGGTTTCATCAACCTGTACAATATCTCCGGCTTTTTTATTAACGGCAATAAGATGATTATCTTCGAAGAGTATGTCTTTATCGGTAACTGGCATGTTTTAACTTAACGTATCTGCTTTACTGGTATTTATTTCCTTTACAACTGGTATACAGATTTTGGCTTGTAACTAAGAACTGCATAACATATGCAATTCTATCTGTAACCAACGGGCCAAAATCTTGTTGTAAATTTAGTATTGTTCTTTATCGTTCGGGAAATTATTTCCCTTTACATCGCGTATATAAGATTGAGCAGCCCCCAATATCTCTTCATATAAATTCAGATACTGGCGTAAAAACCGCGGTTTAAATCCTTTCGTAAGCCCAATCATGTCGTTTACAACGAGCACCTGCCCGTCGCAGGCTGGTCCCGCTCCAATACCAATTGTTGGAATATGAAGACTTTGGGTAACCTCCTGGCCAAGTGCTGCCGGGATTTTCTCCAGTACAATGGCAAAACATCCGGCCTGCTGTAAAGCAAGCACATCGCTTTTCAGTTTGGTTGCTTCTTCTTCTTCTTTGGCACGTACCGTATATGTACCAAATTTATAAATAGATTGAGGTGTAAGTCCTAAATGACCCATTACCGGAATCCCTGCTGTAACAATACGCTGAATAGACTCAACAATCTCTTCGCCACCTTCTAATTTTACCCCATGTGCACCAGATTCTTTCATAATGCGAACCGCCGAATTCAATGCTTCTTTAGAGTTGCCCTGATAAGAGCCAAAAGGTAAATCGACCACCACAAAAGAGCGCTTCACAGCTCTTATTACCGATGCGGCATGATAAATCATCTGATCCAGTGTAATGGGTAAGGTTGTTTCATGACCGGCCATTACATTAGAAGCCGAATCGCCTACAAGTAAAACATCCAGCCCGGCATCATCCAAGATGGTTGCCATTGAATAATCGTAAGCTGTAAGCATGGATATTTTTTCACCACGCTGTTTCATTTCCTGCAATGTATGCGTGGTAACGCGTTTTATTTCTTTGTGTACCGACATTCGATTGTTGTTTTGTGCTGTCAAAAGTATTATTTTTTTTGCCTTATAAAAAAATTAGCCCCAAACCTTTTACCGTTAAACCAGAAAACAGAGCAATCGGGGCTGCAAAGGGACATTAAATCTGCTCTTATCAAAAACAGATCTAAATATTTAATGGTTAGCGCATATTAACTACATTTTTTACTTTAATTTTTAAATCCTAAAACCTATCTTTGTACCCCGAAATGGACGGGATTTATTTATCTTTTTTTACCCCTCGGAAAAATGGCTGTTATGCCAATTGCCCTCCTTTTTCTAATTCATTTATAATCAAAAATCCATATTGTAATTACCATGACTAACTACACCAAGTTACCTGCGATTTTATTACTGGCCGATGGCACAGTCTTTTATGGCAAAGCTGCCGGAAAGATTGGAACCACTACCGGCGAAATCTGTTTTAATACCGGGATGACAGGTTACCAGGAAATTTTTACCGATCCAAGTTATTTTGGACAAATAATGGTTACAACCAATTCGCATATTGGGAATTACGGTATCCATACAGATGAAATAGAATCTGATTCGATAAAAATTGCAGGTCTGGTTTGTAAAAACTACAATATTGTTTACAGTCGTAAACAGGCAAAAGAATCTATACAGGATTATTTTCAAAATGACAATCTGGTAGCCATTTCTGATATTGACACCCGTGCATTGGTTCGCCACATCAGAGACAAAGGTGCGATGAATGCCATTATTTCTTCGGAAATTACAGATTTAGATGAATTAAAGGCAAAGCTGGCAGAGGTACCATCGATGGAGGGGCTTGAACTTTCTTCTAAAGTAAGTACCAAAGAGCCTTATTTCTATGGGAATCCGGATGCAGCAATAAAAGTGGCGGCACTTGATCTGGGTATTAAGAAAAACATTTTACGCAATTTCGAATCAAGAGGTATCTATGTACAGGTATTCCCTGCCAAAACAACTTTTGCGGAAATGGAAAAATGGAATCCTGACGGTTATTTCATTTCAAATGGACCTGGCGATCCTTCTGTAATGCCTTATGCGATAGAAACCATTAAAGAAATCCTTAAGGTTAACAAACCTCTTTTTGGTATCTGCTTAGGACACCAGTTACTTGCAGAAGCTAACGGTATTGGCACCATGAAAATGTTTAACGGACACCGTGGTTTAAACCATCCGGTTAAAAACATTATTAAAAACCATTGCGAGGTTACTTCTCAGAACCATGGTTTTGGTGTAATTCCAGCCGAGGTAAAGGCATCTGATCATGTTGAAATTACCCACATCAACCTGAACGACGAATCAATTGAAGGTATCCGTGTAAAAGGCAAAAAAGCTTTTTCTGTACAGTACCACCCAGAGTCTTCACCAGGCCCGCACGATTCGCGTTATCTATTTGATGATTTTTTAAGTTTAATAAAAGGCGAGCTGGTTTGGTAAAACCAACAGCAAAACAAAGATACAAACACTGTTGAAACCCATTTCAACAGTGTTTTTTTTTCGAACTGAATTGATACTGGTACTTTTTTGAAGCCGCATCCCGATAAAAAAGAGGCGACTACATTTGTTCACCTGTTTAAACAATCATTTCACCGACATTTTTCAACTTTTAAGACAGAGGCCGCTAAAGAATATTTTAAAGCTTCTTATTTTTATATCATGGAAACAAAAAAACCCATCATTACGGTTAACAATCTTGTAAAAAAGTATGATGATTTTACCGCCGTAGAAGGTCTGAGTTTTGAAGTTTATGAAAACGAGATTTTCGGACTGCTTGGGCCAAATGGTGCTGGGAAAACCACAACGCTCGAAATTATAGAAACTTTAAGAGAGAAAACATCTGGCGAAATTATAATTGATGGCTATACAGCCGATAAACAGGCGCAAGAGATTAAGCGTATTATTGGTGTTCAGTTACAAGCCGCA
>JASLGV010000317.1 GCA_030149995.1 Pedobacter sp. | reverse complement strand
TATCGTGATGGGTAAATAAAACCGCAAATACGCTAATTTTTCAAATAAAAAACTCTGAAGATGACTTTTCTTCAGAGTTTTTTATTGACCAAGAAACAAAGTACCGGCAGTCACTTTGTTTAATAATATGCTCCATTTCGCTCTTCCCTACCGTTTTTATGTTGCCGACTCAGATTTAAGAAGAACAAGATTATTGGTCAATAGTGTTGCTATTTATTGTGCTCTATTTTCAATATTGAATTTGCATAAAGCTATTTGCTTTTTCATGGCCTTTAGTTCTTTTATCTTTTGGTCTATTTGCTGTAACTTAAGATCAAGCACTTCTATTTGGGCTTTTTTTGATATTTCTTTTTTATACCAAACATCGATAACCTCTTTTATTTCCGATAAGGTAAACCCGACCGCTTTTGCCATCTGTATAAACCTTAACTTTTCGATCACTTCATTACCATAATAAACATAATTATTACTGGTTACTCCTTCCTTTTTATAGCCCTTAAAGAGTCCGCTTTTTTCGTAAAAACGAATCGTTCCAATAGGTATACCTGTTTCTTTAGAAAGATGGCTTATTAGTTTCATTTTAGTCAAATTAAAAAAAAATATGAAGTATGCAGTATACTACATACTTGTAGCTTTCAAAAATACGCTCTAACTTTACTTTTCACAACACAAAAAGTATATTCAATTCAAATCTTAAAACCTATGGACTTACAATATTCGGATGAAGCGCTAATCAAAAAAATCCCAAATTTCAAAAACCATTATGCCGAAGTAAATGGCACAAAATTGCATTATGTAAGCGGTGGTCAAGGTGCACCACTCGTATTAATTCCGGGTTATCCCGAAACCTGGTGGGCCTACCATAAGGTAATGCCGATACTCGCCGAGAAATATCAGGTGGTGGTTGTTGAAATGCGAGGTATGGGCAGTTCCGGGAAACCCGCTACCGGTTACGATAAAAAGAATATGGCCAAAGATATTTACGAACTTATTCAGCACTTAAATCTTGAAAAAGTACATATCGCCGGTCATGATATTGGTGCCCATGTGGCTTTTAGCTTTGCCTGCAATTATCCAAATGCGGCAAACAACGTGATTTTATTGGATACCCCACATCCTGATGCAGGAATGTATCAGCTTCCGATGTTACCTGTTCCCGGACAAAACTACCTGTACCCCTGGTGGCTTTCCTTTAATCAGGTAAAAGAACTTCCGGAGCAGTTACTCGAGGGACGAATGTCAATCGTAATTTCCTGGTTATTTGAACATTTATTTTTTAATAAAGAATGTATCAACGATTTTGATAAAGCGGTATACGCCCATGCCTACAACAGCAAAGAAGCCATAAGGGCATCCAATGCCTGGTATCAGGCTTTTCCTCAAGACATTGCCGATTATAATACCTACCAAAAAATAGATACGCCGGTATTGGGCATTGGCGGCAGCGGCTTTAGTCTGTTAGAAAATTCTTTAGCAAGCATCACCAATCAGCTGCAACTTAAAAAACTGGAACATTGCGGACACTTTTTATTAGCCGAAAAACCAAAAGAAACGGCCAATTTTATCATTGACTTTATCGGATAAAGAAAAGTATAATCTGACTTTTCATTTATTCTTCGAGCTTAACATTTATATCCTTCAGCTTTAAACTATCTTTTTAAAAAAATACCTGTTCTCAGATGCAAAAACGGATTAATCGTTACAGACAACGATGTTACGCTTTATGCCTCCGTGTGCCGAGGCCAATTCGGTATACACTTCGCTTCGAATTTTTCGGATTAAGTATTCCTAAAAAGCATCGAAATGACTCTGAGATTTATATGATTTCTGATTCAAGACCGATTTCCATTTTTCGCTTTCGGCAAATTCTTTAATAACCTTGTTCCTGTTTAACAAAAATTTCCGTAAGTAATTGGTTAAAATGAATTTGTTGAATATTTTCCCAACTATTCCGAAAGGCGAATGAAACTTGAACCGATCGATCATAATTACCTTATTTTCTAATTGTTCAAATGTATGTTCATGATGAAGAGATTTGAAAATACCTTTTATTTGTTCATCGATGAAATAATTTGGCTCGTCAAAGGCAGTTATTTTGGAAGTAAGCTTTTGCTTAACTCCAAAATGAGTTGCTTGCCAGGTTACAGTTTCATTTAAATTTATAAGCCCTGATGTTACACCTTCAACCGCTTCTTCATTTGTTTTTTCAGTAGATATTTTATGTAAATCTATACTTCTTGAAAGATCAAAGCAAATGTCGATAGTTGAATTAATTTCTGTTACAAGCTCAATTTTAGGCATTTTGTTTTCTATCTTTTACCAAACCGTTTGCGGGTTAATACTCTATTTTATTTGTTTTTCAGCAAAATCAATTAATTCTGAAGCATTGTTCACAACTTTCCTTACGATTCCATTTTCAATGATGAAATGGGTTGGAAATATATTCGATTTTAATTCATTTTTTATGAAATCATTTTGTTCAGCGATAAAATGATATTTGTAGCCTTTACCAGTTAAAAATTTTTCTATTTTTTTTCTGTCATCCAAAGCCAAACTTATGAATATATAATTTTGGAATTTACTTGCAAATTCATTTAGTACCG
>JASLGV010000275.1 GCA_030149995.1 Pedobacter sp. | reverse complement strand
CAGTGCTGTTCCACATCTTTTTCAGGACTATGAAGAACTGCGTTTTTACGCGTTGAAGCTTTCTGAAATTTACATGGTACTGGCCGTTATTTTTGCCATAAATGCATTTCTAAATGCATTGGTGGCCATTATGGAAAGCGGTAAACGATACATCGATAAGCCTTTAAGGAGCTATAAGCAGGTAGCCAAAATTATATTTTACATTATTGGCTTTGTATTAATTCTTTCCATTGTTATTAACCAGTCGCCCCTGTATATTTTTGGTGGTTTTGGTGCGGTAACGGCTGTTTTATTGCTGATTTTCAGGGACCCGATTTTAGGTTTTGTAGCTTCCGTACAGATGAGTGCCATTGACCTGGTACGGGTAGGGGATTGGATCAGTGTAGAAAAATATGGTGCCGATGGCGAAGTAACCGAAATTAATTTAACCACACTTAAAGTGCGCAATTGGGATAAAACGGTGACCATTGTACCCAGTTATGCCATTGTGAGCGAGTCTTTTAAAAACTGGCGTGCCATGGAAGAGAGTGAAGGGCGACGCATTAAGCGGCATATTAACATTAAGATTTCAAGTATTAAATTTTGCGACGACGAATTGTATCAGCGTTTGCTGGAGGTTGATTATTTAAAGGAGTACCTGGAAAAAACACAAAAGCAGATTGAGCAGTACAATATTGAAAATTCGGTAAGTCCGCATAACCTGGTAAATGGCCGGCACATGACCAATATTGGTACTTTTAGATATTATGCCGAAAAATACCTGGAAAACAATCCTTACATCAATACCCGCTTAACATTTATGGTGCGGCAGCTACAGGCAACCGAAAATGGATTGCCTATAGAGATATATGTTTTTTCGAAAGAAAAAGGTTTAAAACGTTTTGAAGAAGTGGCTGCCGATATTTTTGACCACCTGTATGCAACAGTACCTTATTTTGACCTGGAAATTTTTCAGAGCCCAAGCGGCAGCGATATGCGCAGATTAATCAGTTAAATACCCCAGGCAGTTAACAAAAGCTGTCGCGAGCCGCCATGGTTACGGTGCTCGCAGAGGTAAATTCCCTGCCAGGTACCCAGTGCCAGCTGCCCCTTGTGTATGGGGATCAGCACCGAAGGCCCCAATAAGGAAGCTTTAATATGTGCCGGCATGTCGTCAGAACCTTCATAATCATGTCTGTAGTCGGGATCATTTTCCGGCACGGCTTTGTTAAACCAGGTTTCGAAATCCATGCGAACCGTGGGGTCGGCATTTTCATTGATGGTTAAGGAAGCCGAAGTATGCTGCATAAAAACCTGTAACATGCCGCTGTTTAGCTTGCTGATTTCGGGTAAGGCATCTGTAACCTGGCGGGTAATCAGATGGAAGCCACGCTTTTGAGCCGGCAGTTTAAGTGACCGCTGAAACATCTGCATGATTAATCGTTTAAAAAGGTAAGACACTTTTCACAAACCTTTAACAGTTGTCCTGGCAGGTGTTGCGCTTCGTATGGATGTGTAGCACCGTATACATGATTGGCCTGCTGAATTTTAATCAGTTTACTTTCCGGATTTGCATTGGCCAGCTCCTGTGCTTTCTCAAAGGGTACGTTTACATCTTCATCACCATGGATAATTAACCAGGGGATGTTTATTTTTCTGGCTGCTGCCAGTATGTTGTAAAGGAGTTTGTTTTCTTCAAAATCTTCGAGCAGGATTTTGTTCAAAGGCATCTGCTCTTTTGTACGGGCATTGGTTACGTAAATTTTTCCCGCCTGTTTCCAGCCGTCTTCCTGTTCTTTTTTCCAGAGACTGCTGAAGTCTGAAATGGCACTCCAGGTAATTAATTTTTTTATTCTTACATCGCTGGCGCTCTCAATAATGGATAGTCCGCCACCGCGGCTGTGTCCGATCAGGGTAATACCCGCAGAGGTGTCAAGTGTTTTTTCAACCAGGTCGATTACAGCATTCAGATCGGCCAGTTCTTTAGATATGGTATTATTGGCAAAGCTTTCCAGGTCTGTTACATCGTGCGGGTTGGAAGCTGTTACACCGCTGTGCGATGTGTTGAATTTTACATAACAGTACCCGTTCTGGGCAAAATAACGGGCTACAAGATTATGGGCACCCCAATCTTTAAAACCTTTAAAACCATGCATGAAAATAATAACCGGCAATAAACTACCTTTGTTATCGAAAGTAATATCGCCATAAATGGGTTTGTTACCGGAGCCGTTAATGCTGAAAGAATTTTGAACGATCATAGCCTTGTGTTTAAAGTATAAATATCCGTTGAATATTTATTGTTGCCAAGCTTTATAATTTAAAACCGTTCTAAATTAGCCTAAATTACAGCTTAATGACAGTGACATGCATTATCCGTATTACTTTTGTATCCCGATATAATTAGAACGGAAACAAATTGGAATATTTAAAAGTAATAGCTTTTACGCATCACCACATCGACTTAAAATCTTTAGGTAAATTAGTTATTTGCGAGGATAGCTTGGATAGCAGGCTTAAGGATATTCAAACGCAGCTTCCGGTAAGTGAAATTTTCTATATCGGTACCTGTAACCGCGTAGAGTTTGTTTTCTTGACCAAAGAGAAAACAGATAAGGAATTTGTAATTCGTTTCCTGCGTGTACTGAACATGGGGCTGCCCGAAGCTTTTATGGAACGTTTTATCGATAACGTTTCTGTTTATGAAAACGAACAAGCTTTTAACCATCTTTTACGTACATCCTGCTCGCTTGAGAGTTTGGTTGTAGGAGAAAAAGAAATTCTTGCACAAATCCGTAAAGCTTACGAAAATTGCCGCGATGCCGGTTTTACCGGTGATTATATGCGGATGATTATGGATCGTGTGGTTAAAACAGCTAAAGAAGTTTATACCCATACCAATATTTCTAAAAATCCCGTTTCGGTTGTTTCCCTGGCTTATCGTAAGCTAAAAGAACTGAACATGTGTGGAAATTCGCGCATCCTGATTATCGGAGCCGGAGAAACCAACCAGAATATTGCCAAATATTTAAATAAACATAAGTATTCAAATTTTTCTGTCTTTAACCGTACGCTTGAAAAAGCAGAAATGCTGGCAGAAGAACTGAATGGTAAAGCTTATAACCTTTCGGCACTTAAAGATTATACAGCAGGTTTTGATGTAATTATTACCTGTACAGGTTCTACGCAGCCCATTATTACCGAAGAACTGTATGCCAAGCTGCTTGCAGGCGAAACAGATAAAAAGGTAATTGTAGATTTGGCCATTCCGAATGATGTAACACCAGAAGTGGTTAAAAACAACCTGATCCATTACATCGAAGTAGAATCGCTTAAAGAAGTTGCCCGTAAAAACATACAAGAGCGTTATAAAGAACTTGTACATGCTGAAGAAATTATCAGCAACAACATTGCGGAATTCTTTTATGTACTTAAGCAACGCCGCATTGAACTGGCCATGCAGGATGTGCCCAGAAAAATTAAAGAGATAAAAAATACCGCCATCAATGGTGTTTTTGCCGATGAAATCAGTCAGATGGACGAAGCATCACGTGCTGTACTGGAACGTGTAATGAATTACATGGAGAAAAAGTGCATCAGCGTTCCGATGATTATGGCAAAAGAAATCCTGGTTAGCCAGTCTTAAAATACCCCGTTCCTTAATAAATTATGCTTCCATTTATGCAACTTTGCATAAACTGGATAAAATATGTAGTTTGTAGGGTCAAAGAATTGTTTTAATGTAAGCTTACTGTCTCATTTTTAAACAATTTATAAGATAAAGGGTATTTAGTTTAAATTTGCAAATCATTTAAATTTATAGTGAAGAAATTAACCATCGGAACACGCGGAAGTGATCTTGCCTTATGGCAGGCCAATTTTATTAAAGATGAATTGGCGCAGCTTGGAGTAGAGGCAGAAATAAAAGTAATTAAGACCCAGGGCGATAAAATCTTAAATCTAAGATTGGATAAACTGGAAGGAAAAGGTTTTTTTACCAAAGAACTGGAAGAAGAGCTGCTGGAAGGTACGATTGACCTGGCCGTGCACTGTTTAAAAGATCTGCCAACTGCGCATCCCGAAGGGTTAACCATTGCGGCCATACCTGCACGTGAAGAGGCAACAGAATACCTGCTCATCTTAAAAGACTGTGTAGATGTAACGCAAAAACTTTTGCTTAAAAAAGGTGCCATGGTGGGTACTTCTTCCAACAGGCGTAAAGCACAGTTACTGGGATTGCGTCCGGATCTGGAAGTAGAAGATTTAAGAGGAAATGTTTTAACACGTATTCAAAAGCTCAGAGATGAAGATTTTGATGCAATTATGCTGGCAAAAGCAGGTGTAAAACGCTTGGGACTTGACCTGAGCGAGTTTCATGTAGA
>JASLGV010000249.1 GCA_030149995.1 Pedobacter sp. | reverse complement strand
ATTGCATCCAGTGCCATTATTCCGATTTTTGGTTTTAAAGAATGGCATTACAAAAACCTGCGCACGGTGTTGCTCTACCCCGATACTTTTAACAAGGATTTCCAGTTTGAAGGAGGCGAAAGAAACATTATGGGCATGGTTGGCAGCGGTTATATGAATGGGCAGATGATCTTATCTCAAACAGCACTCAGGGCAGGTTTCTCCAAAAGCGCCGGCAAAGAAAACACAGCCATCCACGAGTTTGTACATTTGCTCGACAAATCGGATGGGGCCACCGACGGCATTCCTGAGCATCTTTTGGCTCACGAATATACCTTACCCTGGGTAAAGATGATGCAGGAAGAAATTGCAAGGATTGAAGCCAGCAAATCTGATATTAATCCGTATGCCATTACCAGCCAGGCCGAATTTTTTGCCGTTGTTTCGGAGTACTTTTTTGAAAAACCAGCGTTATTAAAGGAAAAACATCCGGCCCTTTACGAACAACTGAGCCGAATTTTTGCCCAACATCCGGCAGGTTAAAAAACGGATTTACCCCTTAAAAAACAAGATACATGAAAACCTGGTTAACCTTTATTGCCTTCTTCATTACCGGACAGGGATTTGCACAAAAACAGTTCCTGCTTAAGCAGAATTACCCGGTAAATAAAAGCTACGATTTTACTCTGGTAAGCGATCAGATTATCAAACAATCGATCGGCACCACCAACGTAAACATTACTCAAAATATCGGCACCGACTATGTATTCGATATAAAAGAGGCATCGCACGGCGATAAATCTATTAAAGTAACTTATAAACGCCTTACCATGCATTCTGTAGCGATGGGTAATACCATGGATTTCGATTCCGATCAGGCAGATGCGGATGATAAAAATCCATTTACCGGGCTAAAAGGTGCCGGTTATACCATGGTTATCGACCACAACGGATCTGTAAAATCGGTAAGTGGTGTAGAAGAAATGCTCGATCAGGCGGTAAAAAAGATGGCGACCGACAGCACGCAGGTAACCCAGATAAAAAAAGAACTCAGCAAACAGCTGAGTGCCGGAAGCATCCGCGAATCAATGGAAGCCTCGTTTAAAATTTACCCCGAAAAAGCCATAAAAATTGGCGACAGCTGGGAGATAAATACCAAAATGCAGATTATGATGCCTACAGAAACCCATACTGTTTATACCCTAAAAGAGATTAAAGGCGAATTGGCGGTTTTAAAGGTAAAAGGTACACTCCTTTCAAAAGGAGATTTCGAAATAAACGGGAACAAGGTAACAACAGACTTGCAGGGCACCAATTCAGGTGAGACAGAAATTGATCTTAAAACAGGTATTATTTTAACCAGTCACCTGCGTATGGAGCTCCTTGGAACCATGCAAACCCAGGGACAGCTCATCAATTTTGAGATGCAGGGAATTAACCGGATTACAGGCAAAGCAATCAATTAACCCTTCCTGTTAACCTGCTAACGGATGGATTTACCAAAAGGCGTAAAAGCAAGGTTCGTCAATTTAAAATGCTGTCTTCCGAAAGGAATCCCCACAATGGTTATACAAAGCAGCAGTCCGAAAAAAAGGTGGGTAAGCGCAATCCAGAAACCTCCGCATAAAATCCAGATCAGGTTCATAACCGTCGATAAGCAACCTGTATTGGAAGATGTATCGGTTATTTTTACGCCAAAGGGAGCCAGCCCCACAATGGCAAATTTAAAGCACTGCAACCCGAAAGGAATGCCCACAATGGTGAGGCATAAAATTAACCCACCGAAAATATATTCGAAAAAAATAAAAATTCCGCCAAAAATAATCCAGATCAGGTTGCCTATAAAATTCATCTTTAAGATCTTTTAAGTTAAGACCTCCATCAGAAGCATTTGTTACAACCGGAAATGTAGAGCCAAAAGCCCTTTAAATAAAATCGAGTGTATTGAATTTTTTATTTAAAATATCGGCATTATTTACATCAAGCCATTTATCTAAAACCGTACCGTATACCTGTCTGAAATCGACCTGATATTTTAAGTCGCCCGTATCCAGATCGGTTAGGTTGGGAGCCGAATTAAAAATACCCTGCTTTTTAAGCCTTCCGCCAAAAACAAACATGTTATTGGCGGTTCCATGATCTGTACCATTGCTTGCATTTTGTTCCACGCGACGGCCAAATTCTGAGAAGGTCATCACCAGCGTATCATCCAGCTTGTTGTTGCTTTTCAGGTCTTTCAGAAACACAGCCATGGCTTCGCTGTATTGTTTAAGCAGGTTTCCCTGTTGCTGCACCTGGTTAACATGGGTATCAAAGCCACTTAATGAAACGTAATAAACCCTGGTTTTTAATCCCGACGAAATAAATTTAGCCACCGTTTTAAGCTGGTTGGCAAAAGCATTGTTTGGGTAGGTTGCTTTAGACTGGTAAATTTTAGACGTATTCTGTATATAGCTGGCCGAAGAGGAAGTCTCAATCATGGTTTTGTACAGGTAACCTAAGTTATCTTCATCCAAATGCTCCTGATCGTGTTGCAGCATATTTTTAAAGAACGGATCATTCGTATTGCGGAAAAGGGCTGCCGGATCTTTCAGGGCAATTCCTTTTTTACTCTCGCCTTTTAAAGCCAGCGATAAGGAATCATCTACTTCAATGGCCGTATAGGGGAATTTACAAACCTGGCAGTTGCTATCCAGATACCGTCCAATCCAGCCTGTAGAAAGAAACTGATTGCTGTCGCTGCCGGTTTGCCAGATATCCATCGATCTGAAATGCGAACGGTCGGGATTTGGATAACCCACATCGTTTATAATGGTCATCCAGCCCTGATCGAAAATTTCCTGCAAGGCAGCCATATTCGGGTTCAGCCCCTGCATATCGTTTAATTTTATAACCTCCTCAGGCTTAATGGCAATTCCTTTTCTTTTTTGATAATACACATCGTTTCCAAAAGGAATTACGGTATTTAAACCATCGTTACCACCCGATAGCTGAATCACCACCAGGTTTTTATACATACTTAGTTCATCCAAAGCCATGGCTTCGAAAGGCTTCATAAAGGCGGGTACAAATAAGGATCCGGCAGCTACAAAACCCGTATTTCTTAAAAAATCTCTTCTGTTCATGTTCTGAAATTTATGTACAATTAGCAAAGCTGGTATTCGGGCATACTGGTAATTTCTACGGTCGTATTCCGGAGGCCTTTATTATCGCCAATCATTCCAATTATTTTATCTGTCAATGCCGGTTGCAATAAGAATGTAGCAAGATCTACCGGCTTAAAGTCTTTAGGCAGGGTATCGAGAAACTTATGCCAGTCTGCGGTAGCATTTATAAAGGATTTGGCTGGTTTGGGTTTCGTTTGTTTGTTCAGGGCAATGACCGCTTCATCTTCAGGATCTGCCTTACCACTGAAATCGATTTCTCCATCGTTTAAAACCAGCGAGGGAATGCGCATGCGCAACATAAGCGAGGAGCTGTCGATCCAGCTTTGCCCGCCGGGCCAGCCGGCCACATTTGGCGGGTTAAAAAGATATTGACCCAGGCTGCTCTGAAGCTGGATCAGTACCTGCGGTTTGTTGTAGGTTACATAGAACTGGCGGCTCAGCCCGATCAAAAATTCGGCTGGAGATTTTATTTTATTGCCTGTGTTTTGGGCCGCATAAAACCAATCGGCCGTAAGCATTTTTTTCATCAGGGCAGAGATGTCGTAATTAGACTGATAAAAATGCGTGGCCAGTTCGTCTACATATTGTTCATTGGGTACATCGTTTACAAAAAACTTATATACTTTATACGCAATAAACTTAGCTGTCTGGGGGTTTTCGAGAATAACATCAATGATGTTTTCGCCCTGAAAACTGCCCGTTTTACCCAGAAATGTTTTTACCCCGTCGTCATGCTGGTTCGGCCTGAAAACAAAGGTTCCATCCTTATCGTATGTCCACCCGGTAAATGAACGGGCCGACTCCTTTACATCCTGTTCGGTATAATGACCACGGCCCAGGGTGAAAAGCTCCATCAGCTCGCGGGCAAAATTTTCGTTCGGATGTCCCTTTTTATTTTGCTGGTTGTTCAGGTACTGCAACATGGCCGGCGATTTAGACACTTCGACCAGTAAGGTTTTAAAACTCCCCAAACTATTTTGCCGCTGTATGTTGTTGAGTTGCTGGGCAAAGTAGGGGTTGTTGCTTCTGCAGGCAAAATGACCATGCCAAAACAAGGTCATTTTCTCCCTTAGCGGGGCCTCCGTACCGATCATCTTATCGATCCAGGCAATATTCAGATCCCGGCTTTTTTCATTCTGCTGGCGTACAATTTCCTGCCGCATTTTCTTTTCATCTTCCGTTGGATCTTTTTTCGCGTACAAAGCCGCCTGACTAAGCATCTGTGCCCTGGCTTCGTCTGCATTAATCAGCGCAATATCATCGTCTTTGGCTGCTGATTTAAACAAACCATCCACTACTTTACTTATATGCTTCTTGCTTAATTTATGTAAATCTGTATAAGAGATGCCAAAGCCTGCGCGGTTATACAAATGCTTTACTTGTAGGAAATTATCTTTTGCGATCATGACGGAAGCCATTTTTACTGTATGACAAATATTAAACGTAAGGGTTTAATCATTTGTTTTGTTTATTACTTTTGACAAATGTTTTTTCAGCTACTTGATAACGACCCGCGTTTTCCGGATCCGGCACTTGCCGAACCTGATGGTTTGCTTGCTGTGGGTGGCGACCTGAGCCTTGAACGATTACTAAACGCTTATGGCAATGGTATATTTCCCTGGTACAGTGAAGATGAACCTGTTTTGTGGTATTCGCCCCACGAACGTTGTGTTATTTACCCCGATAAAATAACCATTAGCAAGAGCATGGAAAAGCTTTTAAAGCGCCAGGTGTTTCGTTTCAGCATGAACGAAGCCTTTAATGAGGTTATCCTGAATTGTGCACAGATAAAAAGGGCAGACCAGGATGGTACCTGGATTACCGGAGCCATGCAGAAAGCCTACCAGAACCTGCATAAGAAAGGATTTGCACACAGTGTAGAAGTGTGGCAGGAAGATAAACTTGCCGGCGGCCTTTACGGTGTAAAAATAAACAATGTATTTTGCGGCGAAAGCATGTTTAGCAGGGTAAGCAATGCCTCTAAAGCTGCGCTGATTTATTTATGCAAAACCCAGCAACTCGATTTAGTAGACTGCCAGATCCCCAATCCACACCTGATGAGTATGGGTGCCCGGATGCTGGACCGGGCAGCGTACATGGAATATTTACGGGCACCTGCTAAACAAACCTTTCTTTAAACTATCCATTACGACGCATACGTGTTTCAATTCTTTTATCCGGAATAAACCAGATACAGGCAACAATAAAATACATAAAAGCGCCCAGCCAGGGATTTACCAGGCACAGGCCCATCCCGGTCAGGTAAAACAAAATGGATAATTTTCCTTTGTAATCATTGCCTATTGCCTCCTGTACCAAAGAGTTTTCGCCCTCGGTCTTTTCAATACAGATAACCAATATTGCGTAAGCAACGGCGGCCATTAACAAAACAAAGCCATATACAATTACCGGCCATAAAGCAAAGTGGTTTTCGCCCATCCAGTCTGTGGTTACCGGAAAAAGCGACAGCCAGAATAAAAGGTGTAAATTTGCCCACAGCATACCACCACTTACCTTTTTAACGCTGTGAAACAGGTGATGATGATTATTCCAGTAAATGCCTACATATATAAAGCTCAGCACATAACTGATAAACTTTGGAAAAAGTGGTTTCAGTGTATCTAAGGCAATGCCTTCTGGTACTTTAATTTCCAGCACCATAATGGTAATGATGATGGCAATTACGCCATCACTAAATGCTTCTAAGCGCCCTTTGTTCATTTTTTTATCCGTTTAATACCGTAAATCCAATATCCGGTATTTATTTCATAAAACAAAAACAGCAACATGTAAAACTAAAAAGCCCGGCACAAAACTTATCTGGCGCAAGTCTTAGCTTAGCCAGCCCGGGCCAGGGCCTGACTTGTGCCTTCATTAAATCAAACAAATCAATCTCTATCATTCATTCATTGGACACAAGTCAGCCAACGCAAGCCCTGCACATTAAGACTTGCGCCAGAGGAGGGCAATCGTCCCGCTTGCGACCAAAAAAATTCAAATCAATTTAAGTTGTTGATCCATATATTCCCCATCCTGTTAATACCCGCCAAATCCGTAAAACCA
>JASLGV010000246.1 GCA_030149995.1 Pedobacter sp. | reverse complement strand
GCCTAAAATTACGATTGCCGGCAGACCAAATGTAGGTAAATCATCACTGATTAATGCCTTGATTGGAAAAGAAAGAAACATTGTAACACCTGTTGCCGGTACTACCCGCGATTCAATTAAAATTCATTACAATCAGTTCGGTCACGAATTTACCCTGATTGATACTGCCGGATTGCGTAAAAAAACCAAGGTAAAGGAAAACATCGAATTTTATTCGGTTATGCGTACCATTAAAGCCCTCGAAGAGGCCGATGTAGTGGTGCTGATGATCGATGCTGTAGAAGGATTGGAAAGCCAGGATATTAATATTTTCCACCTGGCCGAAAAAAATAAAAAAGGAATTGTGATCCTGGTAAACAAATGGGATCTCATTGAGAAAAATACCAAAACCATGAAGGTATTTGAAGATGAGATTAAGGAACGTATCAGGCCTTTTACCGATGTGCCAATTATTTTTACTTCGGTATTGAACAAGCAACGTATTTTCAAAGCGATTGAAGCTGCTCTGGATGTTTATAAAAACAGAAGTAAGAAAATTCCTACTTCTAAGCTGAACGACGTGATGCTTCCATTAATTGAAAACTATCCGCCACCAGCATTAAAAGGTAAATTTATTAAAATCAAGTATGTAACGCAGATCAATGCAAGCTCTCCGATGTTTGCCTTCTTCTGTAACCTGCCACAATATATTAAAGAACCTTATAAACGTTTTATTGAAAACAAACTGAGAGAAAACTTTGATTTTTCGGGTGCACCGATCCAAATATTTTTCAGACAGAAATAAAATCTCTTTACAGATACAGGCAGGCTGTATGATAAACGGATTGTTTACCCGTTTGCACCGGGAGTGGTTGCAGGCAATGGATCTGAACAATTTGTTTATGGTACAGCCTTTTTTTTGCCTGCTTTTTTGAAGCAAAAAATCCCTGTTTTCTGAATGCAAACTATTCATTCCAGAATAGCCCATCTACTTATGTATAGCCTGCCTGCAATATTTGTTGCAAAACCATGATGTTTGCTATTAAAATTCTCCTTTTCTTTGGGCAATTTTTACAAAAAAGACAATGGTTAATTATCGCGAAATCTTTGAGGAACAGGGTATAGACTACAATACTTACCGCCGTTTAATAGATAAACTTTTAGCAGAGGGACATACCACAGGACCCGACAATTCTGAATCGATGTTGCACTACAGTAAAATGAATGTGCAGCGCATGAGCCGTGTTGATAAAACAACCGTATTGAACGAAGATTTACTGCAAACGCTTGCCGGTTTAAAGGACAGCTATAAGCTACTGGTTATTACAGAAGGCTGGTGCGGAGATGCAGCACAGATTGTACCGGTGTTTGAAAAAGTGGCAGAAGCCGCTCCTGATAAATTTGATTTAAAACTGGTATTGCGCGATAAAAATCTACCGCTTATTGACGCGCATTTAACCAATGGCGGGCGTGCCATTCCGGTTTTACTGGTGCTGGATGCTGCCGCCGAAAAGGTGTTGGCAAGCTGGGGACCGCGTCCGGCAGTTTTACAAGACCTGTTAAAAGACTGGAAGAGCGAAAACCCGGATATGGCCGTTGTTGCCGAAAAACTTCACAGTTGGTATGCCAAAGATAAAACCCAGGCCATTCAGGATGCTTTACAGCAACTGTTTCAGGAACTGAACTAATACGTTAATTATTCGAGCCAGGCAGGCACCTCAAACCAGGTTGCCTGGCCAAAATATTGCCTGCAGAGCTGCGGCATAAGGATCAGTCCGTTTTCGGTATTGCTGAAACAGACAATGGCTTCATTTTGATCGGCTGATAGCATAAAGAAACTTTTAAAATAGCCATTATCTCCCCAGTGCCATAAAAATCGTCCCTTTTCATTTTGGTAAATCCCCACACCGGGTCCCCACCAGATGCTTTTGGCGAGCGGAAAAGGTTTGCCCGTTTCGTAAAGAGAAACTGCATCTCTAAAAATGGCTTGCTTTTGTTGTTTAGAAATCTGCTCTAAGAAGCGGAGATAATCTGTGGCGGTGGTGAGCAGGGTATAAGCCGTATTTACATTGCGGTATTTGGCATGTGGTTTTTGCACACCACCTGCTGTATAACCGAACGACATTTTATTTTCGAGGGTTTCCTTCCACTGAAAGGTCGAATGTTTCATACCCATCGGGTTAAAGACCATTTCTATTGCAATATCTTCGTAGTTTTTGCTTAAAATATGCTCAACGGTGGCCTGGAGATAATAAAAACCTTCGCCCGAATAATGCCAGGTGGTTCCCGGTCTGTAAATGGTTTTGAGGGCAGAAGTTTCCCAGGAGGCACGGGTAGGATTTTCAGCCCAGTTGGGCAGGCCACTCAGGTGCTTTAAAACCATACGGGCCGTAATATCAGCAGCAGCAGAATCCTGTTGCAAACGTGGATAGGTATAATATTGGATAAGCGGTTTATCGAAATCTAACTTATGCTGACTCGCCAGTTCATGGCAAATATAGGCCAGTATAACTTTGCTAAGGGAAGCTGCTTCGAAAAGCGTTTCGTTGTTGACGGGAATGCTGTGGGCGAGATCGGCATAGCCTGCTGCGCGTGTTTGTATTTTTCCATGTTTAAGCCAGGCTACCTGAACACCGGTAATGCCTGAGTCGGCCATGAAAACAGGCAGGTTAAACTGTGCTCGGCAATTATAAGCGGTATAAGTGCAAAATAACAGGAGTATTACTATTTTCTTGCACATCATCTGTCTTGTTAATCGACGCTTACGGTAAGTCCTTCCTGCTGTAGGATTTTACGGTAAACTTCCATTTCCGTAAAAGAACCTTCCAATACTGCACATTTACCTTCGTTGTGTACTTTCCAGGCTATTTTTTCGGCCTGCGCTTCGCTGTAATCCAGGTATTTCATCATACAGTAAATTACATGGTCAAACGTATTAACGTCATCATTCCACAAAATAAGGCGATGTACAGTTTTAATAGAAGTTAAAATTTCTTCGAGCGTAAAGGTCTCTTCTTTGGTTTCTGTAGACATGCTGCAAAAATAAGCAAAGTATCTGTATTTCTACATAGCAAAACCGGGTAATTAAAGTGGTGCTTAATAATGTGTTAACAAGCCGGTGTTATTTTAATACATTTGCAGAATAAAAATAATATAATCGTAATGCAGCAGTCTAAAATTGCAGGAATTGGGTATTATGTACCCAAAAATGTATATACCAATACCGATTTAAGCCGGTTTATGGAAACCAGCGATGCGTGGATACAAGAGCGTACCGGTATAAAGGAACGTCGTTTTGCCGACCGATACAACGAAACCACCACCACAATGGGGATTGAAGCGGCCAGAATAGCGATCGAAAGAGCTGGCATTGGCGTAAAAGATATTGATTTTATTGTGTTTGCCACATTAAGTCCGGATTATTATTTTCCGGGTTGCGGCGTACTGTTGCAGCGCGAAATGGGCATGGGCGAAATTGGTGCCCTCGATATACGCAACCAGTGCTCAGGTTTTGTATATGCGCTTTCTGTAGCTGATCAGTTTGTGAAAACAGGTATGTATAAAAATGTTTTGGTAGTGGGTAGCGAAAAGCACTCCTTTGCCATGGATTTTGAAACCCGCAGCCGCAATGTATCGGTTATTTTTGGCGATGGTGCCGGAGCTGTTGTGTTGCAACCTACCAAGGAGCCAGGTAAAGGTATTTTAAGTACCCACCTGCACAGTGATGGGGCAGATGCCGAAATTCTGGCCATGCATTACCCGGGCGCACACGCCAATAAATGGCTGAAAGATAAACCTGCTTTTCCGGATCAGGAACTGGGCGGATTGTTTATGACGCAGGAAATACTGGATAGCGGGGCAGCGCTGCCTTATATGGATGGCCCGGCTGTATTTAAAAAAGCTGTAGTAAAATTTCCGGAAGTAATTAAAGAAGCTCTGGCAGCTAATCATCTAACGGAAAAAGATATTGATTTGCTGGTGCCGCACCAGGCAAATTTGCGCATTAGCCAATATGTACAGCAATTGCTCAGTCTGAGCGATGACAAAGTTTTTAACAACATTCAGAAATATGGAAATACCACCGCTGCTTCTGTGCCCATTGCCTTATGCGAAGCCTGGGAAGCGGGTAAAATAAAACCTGGCGATCTGGTTTGCCTGGCAGCTTTTGGCTCGGGGTTTACCTGGGCCAGTGCCCTGATCAGGTGGTAAAGTAAAAAATAAGCAGCAGCCCGCCTGTTACTTATGCGGGCTGCTGCTGATAAAATCGCTTAAATAACTACAGTTCTCTGCGGCCTTCTGATAAAAAGGTGTTCTGGCATATTTCAGCTTTAATTCTTTAAAGTAAGGATTGTTAATATTGGCCCGTATAAATTTCTTAAATACATCGTCTTCATTGTTGTAGTAGGCAAACGAATGCATGTTAGAACGTGCTATAATCTGCTTCTGCTCACATTTGGCAAGCATAAAAGTGCATTTAGCCCTGAAATTGGCATTGTTGCTCAGCGACCGTGCTTTTAAATACCATTTTCTGGCTGTTTCGGCTAATTTAAAATCAGCATCATAGGCATATTTAGCCGGAGCAAAATTATCATACCCTGACCAGTTGTAGCTGATTAAATTCCAGCTTGTACCAAAATGCCCCGTTTGGTATACGGCATTAGCCATCTTGTAATAATAAACAGCGGCATTGGCCGGATCTGTTTTTAGCTGCTTTTGCAACTTTAACATTTCCTGCGCAAACATTTTTTTATTTACGGTTTTGCCTGAATAGGTTTTGGGATAATCGTTAATGGTTTCGATAAAAGGATTAACTGCAACATCTGTCTGATCGTTGTCTGCATAATAATTTACCGGTGCCGGATATTTATAGTTCGGTATTTTGTTGAATATAGCCAGCGCCCGTTCATATTGATGGGTACGCAGATAAGTTGTACCATAAAGCTCGTAAAACTCATCTTTTTTAAGGGGTTTAAATGCAGCCACCAGCCAGCCGCTCAGGTCTTTATGCTGCGTTTGCCGGTTCAGGTCTTCCAGGCGTTTCATACTTGCCGGGCTTAAATACTGTTGCCAGAAAGATAAAGTCTGGAAACTCATGTTCCAGGAAAGCGGCTTGTTGTTGTACGATTTATATTTTAAATCGCCCTTAAGCATAGCCAGTGCCGCCTTCGCCGTATCGCCCATTTTAATATAAGC
>JASLGV010000245.1 GCA_030149995.1 Pedobacter sp. | reverse complement strand
GCAGATTCTTTTGTTGGAAAAACAACGATAGCATTAAATTGACTAACTTGTCCCTCGAAGGTAACTGCGTGTTCGTCGACCACCAAAACGGAAGCACCATAGATGGGCAATAGCTTCGCGACCTCACTTGCGTAGTGTGCGTGACCTTCCGGATCCATCACGTCGTAGCTGATTATATAATATGCGGACATTCTCATAAGGGTTAATTAATAAATATATTCAGGCGGAGTTATTCCATAACAACGGAGGTAAACCACTGCCTGACCGCGATGGTGCGTAACGTGATCTAATGTAGCATAGAATCCTTGAAACTCTTCCACACCATCCAATGATAATTGCTCGCAGGTTTCTTTAAAATGTAAAAAACATTTTTCCAGGTATTGTCGAACAGATTGCTTATCGCTTGCTACCAATGGCGGCTGCCAGGCCACTTCCCTGCCTAAAAGATAATTATCCTCCCACCACAAGATACTATACCCGATGTGATTCAATAATTCTGCAAAATTCCATCCGGCACCTACCGGTTTGAAAGTGTAATCCGCTTCTGGCATCGCATCGGCTACGGCTAACGTATAATTCTTTGCCCGTTCTAATGTTTGCAATAATTGCTTTTTCATTGTTTTAATATTAATTGTGCAACTTATTTTGATTTTCAAAAGTAGAGCCACTCTAAACAAAAGGCTTTAGGAATCTTGCTCTTTTTTGATACACATTAGAATTAACTTCATGGAATTGCATTCTATACCTGACAGGAGAATGCCCGAACCGCTCCGTAAAGGTTGTTGAAAAATGTTCCAGGCTATTGAAACCAGAAAGAAAAGCAATATCGGTAATCGGATACGATGAGCCTTTGAGCAGAAGTTCAGCATTTTTTAAGCGAAGGGACAACAGGAAAGCGTGAGGCGAAATTCCTGTAAAGGTCTTAAAAATCCGGCTAAAATGGAAGGCACTTACAGCACAATGTTCCGCGATATTCATTAAGGATATATCTTCGGCCATATTTGTCATCATGTACTGCTTGGCCATTTCCACCGTTCGAAGGTGGTTCCGTTTTAAACGTCCGGGTATAAGGTCTTGTTCTTGGGAACACGCAAAGTGTAGCGTCTTCTTAACAATCTCTAAGATAAGTAGGTCTGTTTCCAGGCAGTCAGTACGTTGCTGTAGAATTTTGGATATCAGATAATAATGCAGGTATTCTGTATCAGGGGTAGTGCTGATTTGCAGGGAATGTAAATCCGGATCGGAGAAAAAACGATGTGCTGCGTATTTTGCACGGATCAGCTGGTAAAACCCATGTGTAAACTCCAAAATAGTACATTCGTCGGGAACATCATGAACGTGTGTTACCGTGTGCTCGTAACCCGGTTTTGTGAGCAGAATACGTCCCGCATGTGAATCAAAAGAATTCCGGTAAACATTGAAAATGAAGTTTCCTTTTCTGACAAAGCTGATCGAAAAATTATCTGCATATTCCGGCTTAGACATTTTGCAATGCGTGCAACGGCATTTGAAGTTTAATATCTGATAGAAGTCTGAACGATATAAGGTAGAGATGTCTGCATCCATATCTTTTGATCAATTGTCTTGAATTAATTCGTGAAGTATACGTTTAGTAATGGCTTTTCGGCTCGCAGCAAAATCGGGATTATCAAATTCCACATCTTTGCTTAATCTGGTAGCAAAGAAATAAACATTGCTTTCCGTCTGCGCATAACCTACCCACCAGCCAATATCTTTCCCGTTTTTGCGGGTCCACCCTGTTTTGTCCCTAAAAGTTATACCATCTACGGTTTCAGAAAACATGATCGTTTTTACCGTATCCATTGTTTTCTGTGAGAAAGGAAGCTTATTTTCGTACAGATTTACCAAAAAATCAATTTGGTTAACAGGCGAAATGCCAAACTGACCATAATTCCAAAAATCCGTTCCCTTCTCAGAAAGGTCGCCATTTCCATATCCTATTTTTTTTAGAAATCGGTGGTACCGCGGGCGGCCAATCCTTTTGGCCAGTTCCACATAAAACCAGATCGTAGAATTGGCATAGGCAGAACGGAGATCCGTGTCATGATTCCAGGCCGGAACAGTTTTACCAAACAGTTTTTTATCTTCTCCATCCCATTTAATCACTTCATCCGTACTGTTAATGACTTTCATTTCTAAAGCCAATAAAGAGTTTAAAATTTTGAACGTAGATGCGGGAAGCGACAAACGATGGGCATCTGCACTATCTGTAAACAACCATTTTTTATTTTTATAATCGTAGATAGTGGTGCTCCCCTGTACTCCAAATTCCTTAAAGTAAGCGTTGTATAAGGCTTGTCCATAACCAGAGGCCGGTAAAATCAGTAAAAAAAAGTAAACGAAGTTAATTTTAGTCATATATATAGGTATTTTAAGGTTTATCGCGACCAATAAATTTATTTTTCCCAAGCAGAAAACCTATCGCCTTTTCTATGTTTGATGCCCGTATTTCCGGTGTTTTGAGGGAGTCAATATACCGGATGAGTTCTTTTTTTCGGGATGGTGGTAACGACCCGTAGACAGATTCTGCTGCCTCGTTATCTGCCAGCGCACGGGCTAAATCTCGAGGCAGCTTTAATGTCCGGTCCTTC
>JASLGV010000232.1 GCA_030149995.1 Pedobacter sp. | reverse complement strand
TTTGCCATGCTGAGCTATGAAGAAAAGCGCACGGCGCATAGCGCAAGGCGTTTTAAAAAATCCCCAGACATTCCGGAAGATCCTTCATTGCATCCGATAACTATCGGATCAGGACGACAAAAAAATATAAAGAACGAACCTTATTTTGAAAAGAAATCGTTTAATAAAACATCCAATTCTTCAACTTTGTCAGCTACAGCAGAATCCTGGTTTTGTACTTTGTTTTCCGTTCTTAATACAGCCGTTGCATAATGCAATACCGCCATAGAAAGAAGATCCTGCTTATCTCTGACCGCATAATTCTCCTGATAGTCTTTTATGCGTTCATTGATCATTTTTGCTGCCCGTCTCACAATTTCTTCCTCTTCCATATTTACCTTTAGTGGATAAATACGGTCGGAAATGGTTATTTTAATCGAGATTTCTCCCATTTGTTTAGCTTAGTTTCTGTTTTTTCCGGATTGTTACTTTTTCAACAATACGATACACTTATCAATCTCCCGCACAAAATCGTTAATTTTTTGTTTAATGTCAAGCGATTTTTCGCTCGTCCCTTCTATACTTTTCGCCAATTTCAAAACCCTCAATTTTTCATCGAGTTCTGCATTTTTACTCTTAGCAGTATCTAAACCGACTTTTAACGATTGATTTTCAAGCTTTAATAAATCATTTTCCTCCTGCAAAGCATTGCACAACTCAATTACACGAGCTGTTTTTTGTAATACCTTATCTAATTGATCTGCAACAGAAGTCATGAATTTATTTCTAAAAATACGAATTTATATTTTATTTCCTAATTTCTGCACCCGCTTGTTGGGTTAAATTAGTGATTAATTTTTGCATAACGCTTTCAATTTGCTTATCTGTAAGCGTTTGCTCGTCATCTTGCAAGATAAAACTTAATGCATACGACTTCTTACCTTCCGGCAGCTTATCTCCTTCGTAAACATCGAAAATATTAACTTCCTTGATGAGTTTTTTATCTGTTTTAAAAGCTATTCCTTTTAAAGATTCGAACGTAACTGCACGATCGATCAGCAAAGATAAATCTCTTTTTACCGCCGGATATTTAGAAATCTCTTTATTTACAATCTTGTTCTTCTTAACAATATCCAGTAAAACATCCCAGTCAAAATCAGCATAGTAAACATCAGCATTTACATCTGTAAGCTTACGGTCTGCTTTTATTGCGGCACCAAAACGAACCAATACTTTATCTCCCCTGTAATAACGGATGCCGTATTCAAAATCTGCATCGTTGCTCAAAGCGTCACTTTGAAAAGTTCCGATACCTAAACGCGCCACCACAGCATCTACAGCTGCTTTAAGGTTGTAAAAACTTACAGATTTAGCATCCTGGTTCCACTGTTCACGCTGTTTTGCACCAGAAATTAACAACAGGAGGCGCTGGCGCTCCACATATTGTTCGTTAATGAGGTGATAGGTTTTACCAAATTCGTAAAACTTAACATCGGCATTTTTACGGTTCTGATTATAGGCAACACTTTCAAGTGCCGGCATCAGTAAATGCTGACGCATGGCATTCAAATCGCTGCTTAACGGGTTTAAAATAAGAACGGCCTGTTCTGTATTTTTAGAATAAGAAAGTTTGGTTAATGAATTACACCAGATTTCGGCATAACCATTCGCACTTAGCATGTCGGCAATTACATTCTGTGTATTTTCTTTTCCCGGTTTTATGCTATACGATAAAGATGCATTTACTTTAGAAGGGATTTCAACGTTGTTATAACCGTAAATACGTAAAACCTCTTCTGTAACATCGCACTCGCGGGTTACATCTACTTTATAGGCAGGTACCTTCAAAGATAAGCCCTGCTCGTCTTCTTTGGTCGCTTCAATTCCCAGGGCAAGAATAATTTCCCTGATCTCTGCCGCCGGGATACTGGCACCGATTAATTTATTAATATTGTTGTAATTAACATCAAATTCAAATGGTTTGACCGGATTTGGATAAATATCCAAAATAGCCGAAGAAATTTTACCACCTGCAAGTTGCTGAATTAACAAGGCTGCATATTTTAAAGCAGTTAACGTAATTTCAGGATCTGTACCACGCTCATAACGGAAAGAAGCATCGGTTTTTAATCCATGACGTTTGGCTGTTTTACGAACAGAAACCGCATTGAAATAGGCGCTTTCTAAAAATATATTTTTCGTAGTGCTTTCTACACCCGAAGTTTTACCACCAAATACACCGGCAATACACATTGGCGTTTCTGCGTTGTAGATCATTAAATCATCGGCAGAAAGCGTACGCTCAACTTCATCCAACGTTACAAATGGTGTTCCTTCTGGTGCCTTTTTTACAATTACTTTTCCACCCGAAATTTTATCTGCATCAAATGCATGCAGCGGCTGCCCCAATCCATGCAAAATATAGTTGGTAATATCCACTACGTTGTTTATTGGACGCAATCCAATAACTTTCAGTTTATCTTTTAACCAATCCGGAGAATCTGTTACAGTTACACCCGAAATGGTTACGCTGCTGTACCGCGGACAAGCCTGCAGATCTTCTACTGTTACAGGAATTACCAGGCTTTCGTCGTCTACTTTAAAGGCCGAGAGGTCTGGCAACTGATAACTGCTTCTTAAGTATGCAGCCACATCACGGGCAACACCTAAATGAGAAGCGGCATCGGCACGGTTGGGGGTTAACCCGATTTCGAAAACAAAATCATCTTCCAGCTTGAAATGATCCTTGGCCAAAATCCCTACCGGGGTCTCTTCTGCCAGAATCAAAATACCATCATGCGATTTTCCAAGGCCGATTTCATCCTCAGCACAAATCATCCCCTGCGACAGTTCGCCCCGGATCTTAGATTCTTTAATTTTAAAAGGTTCACCTTCCAGGGGATATACGGTTGTACCGACTGTTGCCACCACGACTTTTTGACCGGCAGCTACATTTGGTGCACCACAAACAATCTGAAGATTTTCGGCTTTGCCAACGTTTACAGTGGTTATGCGCAAACGATCAGCATTGGGATGTTGAACACAGGTTAAAGCATGTCCAATAACAAGACCTTCAAGCCCGCCGGCAACCGGCTGAACCTTATCAACACTTTCTACTTCCAGGCCAATATTGGTCAGAATCAAAGAAAGCTCCTGCGGTGTTTTATCAAGTTGAACGAATTGTTTTAACCAGTTGTATGATATTTTCATTTATTGAGATTGAGATATTAGAAAGCAGATTTATGACGATTAAGGCCATAACCTCCTGCTCAAAAACTTATAAAACGCAAAGATAATATTTAAAGCCGAAAGGCTGAAGAATGAATGGTTAATTTGAATTTAAAAGATACAGTTGACTAAAAAAACTTCCCTAAGGCTTAAAAGAAAGTTCCACCATGCTTTTAACAAATTTGTTTTTATCAAAATAAATAACCGAAAATTCACCTTTACGCTTACCATCATCGTGCCCTACGGCTTCGAAATCCGCATTTCCAAGTAAATCATCAAACT
>JASLGV010000219.1 GCA_030149995.1 Pedobacter sp. | reverse complement strand
ATATTCAGCCCGACGCTCATCTTCCCGCAATTCATAAACGTGCTCGTACGTTTTAGCGCCCGTGTTGATGAGGATGGTTATTTGCTTGTTGTTATAAGGCTCGACCGCATAATCTTCTTTGTGTATGCGGATATCTGAAATATTAAAAGCACCGAAAATCAGTTCATTAAATAGCTGAATCAGATTTTTGAATAAATCTGGTTCATTATTGTAATAAACAGAAAGATCAATAAACCTGCATTTATAGCTATATTTAAAAAAATCGAGATAGCTTTGAAGCTTTCCGGCTTTTATATCTGAAACAAGTGTTTCCGTTTCGTCTTTATTGAGAATGCAGCGGTAAGAATTTTTTCTGTTCATCAATTCAACAAATTTCAATTGCTTTTCAATGCTGAAAAATCTAAAAAAAGACATTAATTCAATCGAAAAGTGAAGCGCTGAGAAATAACCGGATGGATTGCCGCTCAATGGAAGGGTTTTTAATTTCAAATAGGCAACTTCGGATATAAGGGCTTGCTTATACAGAATTTCGATAAATTTCTGGTATTTCGGCGCATTTTGAATGGATGGATCTGCGGCTTTTGGAAGTTCTATTGTGATGGAAACATCGCCCGTTTCAGTAGCAGAACCACCGGTTTTGGCTTGAAAAAATAAAAACAAAGCCTTTAAGATTTCTTTGGACCCATTGCTGAGGCCGGTAATTTTTTCGTTTAATCCGGCAAGTTCCTGTTCTTCAATTATTCCTGCCCGGAGTAGCTGGTTAAGTAATGACATTTATCGAATCGTTAATTTAGACCTAAATATAGGCGTAATTTAAAGGAGAGGTTAGTAATTTATCAGAAAATCTGGATATTTAATGCATGAATTATAAAGTATTTAAGAGAAGTAAAATCGATATTATACCTAAGTCTTTTGGTTGTGGTTGTCTTACAGCTTCTTAAGCTTTTGTATGATGTTTTAAACTAAAAGCCCGTCTTATTCAGCATGTGCTGTCTGGAAACTTTTGGCTTGCTTTTCATAATGGTTTTATAAGACCCTGTAAAAGCGGCGAGGCTCTTATAGCCTACCATATAAGCAATCTCGGTAAGTGTGTATTTACCGAGACCAATCAATTCGATGCTTTTTAAAATGCGGATCAGCTGGATGTACTTTTGTAGCGTAACGCCCGTTTCGAGTTTGAACATGCGTTGAAGGTTCCTTACCGACATGGCAGCTTTTTCTGCCAGAAAATCAATTTCAAGTCCATATTTGTAGTTTTCGTTTATGTAATCAGAAACGGGAATGAGCCTGTCATCGGCCGGAACAGGAATTTCAAGATGATGGTTTTCCGAACAGAAATTAGGCAGACTGGTAAGTATGGCTTTAAGAAAATAAGTTTGTTCTTCGTTGTCTTCTACATTTTTACTCCATTTGGATGCATACCATAACATTTCTTTTAATACCGGCGATACAGCAAAAACATGAACCGATTTAAAAAAATCATTTTGCGGAACTTCCTGATACAGCAGAACCATTAAATCTACATAATTTGCCTGAGAGGTTGCTCTGTGTCTGATCCCTGAAGGAATCCATATCACATGGTTTTGAGGCACCAGGTAAATCTTCTGGTCGATATAAAAGTATTGATACCCTTCGGCCACAAAGCTAAGCTGCGAACGCATGTGAACATGATCATAATCATCATGTTTCCAGTTTTTTTCATACCAGACAAAAGAATCGATCTCAACAGAATCGGTGTAAAATCCCTTTTCACTTTCTGTTAATCCACATTTTATTTTGGCGTTCTGCATATATTTTTTGGCAAATTTAATGAAAAAACATAGAATATCTTTGTCGTATCGATTGGACTGAATTTATACAATATGAAAAAAAACAGTATGATAAAGATTGTTATAGCGGGTGCAACAGGCTGGGTAGGAGCCGAGTTGAGCAAAAGAATATTAAATCAGGATGGATTAACCCTGGTGGCTGGTTTATCACGTTCCAATAAAGATGGTGATTTATCGGAAATTTTGAACTTAAACAGCGGACACATTCCCTTATTCGATAAAATTGAAACCCTTCTTGAAAAAATTGACTTCGATATTCTGATTGATTTTACAAGCCCGTTGGTTGCCAAAAAAAATGTAACAGCTGCTTTGAAAAAGGGTAAACGGGTTGTTTTGGGTACATCGGGTTTATCAGACAACGATTTTGAAGAAATAGCCAAGGCTGCAGAAGCGCACAATACCGCTGTGTTGGCCGCAGGTAATTTTGCCATTACAGCTGTACTGTTGCAAAAGTTTGCCGAAACAGCTGCAAAATTTATTCCTAACTTTGAAATCATAGATTATGCATCGCAGCATAAGGTAGATGCACCAAGTGGTACCGTTGCCGAGCTCGCTTACCGGTTGTCTAATGTTCAAAAACCGCATCTGGAAGTGGCAATTGAAGATACAGTTGGAAGAAAAGAAACCCGGGGCGCCAATATCAACGGGGTTCAGGTACATTCCCTGCGCTTACCCGGGCATGTTCTTGGTGTAGAAGTTATTTTTGGCGAAAAAGACGAAAAACTTATACTCCGCCATGATGCCGGCAGTGGTGCAGAACCTTATTTAAAAGGTATCCTGATGGCAATTGATCAAGTATCAACCTTCTCCG
>JASLGV010000201.1 GCA_030149995.1 Pedobacter sp. | reverse complement strand
GCCGAATTTGGTACCCGCAGGCGTCATTCTTACCAGGTACATCGCCTGGTTATGCAGGCCTTAAATACATACGGAACGGGTTCCTTTATCGGGAGCAGCAACGTACACATGGCCATGCTCCATAAAACAAAACCCATTGGTACACACGCACACGAGTGGTTTATGTTCCACGCTGCCCGGTATGGTTTTAAAATGGCCAATGCCATGGGACTCGAACATTGGGTACAGGTGTACCGGGGTGATCTGGGCATTGCACTTTCAGATACCTATACAACGGAGGTTTTCCTTAAACAATTTGATAAAATGTTTTCCAAGCTTTTTGATGGCGTACGCCACGACAGCGGCGACCCGCTTGTTTTTGCAGACAGGGTCATTGCGCATTATCAGCGTATGGGCATCAATCCATTAAGTAAAACCATTATCTTCTCAGATGCTCTCAATTACGATAAAGTAGAACACATTACAGCACATTGCAAAGGCAGGATTGGAATCTCTTTTGGCATCGGAACAGATTTAACAAACGATACCGGTGCAAAACCCATGAATATTGTAATCAAAATGACAGAAGCCCTTCCAAAAGACGATGAATGGACACCTGTTGTAAAATTATCAGACGAACACGGAAAGTATACCGGAACAGAAGCGGCCATCCGCGAGGCACGCGAAACATTGCATATTCAGGATTAACAATCTTATAATACCCCCTTTAATCTTCCTAATCTGAGGGTTAAAGGGGGGAATCTGCGAAAAGATTATTGCTTAATTTGCTGGTAAAGTCCTTTCTGATACATCCAGGAGGCAAATTGATAATAAGAAATAGCCTCATCTACCAGATTCGGATTATTCGGAACAGGTTGTGCACTTCCGGTAGTAAAATCCGGCTTGAACACAGCCGCTTTTTTATTGGGATCGAGAATAACCAGTTCATTATTTTTAATATAGCCCAAACTCTGGTAAGTACTTATAAAAGCCCGTTGCGCACCGTCGTTCATTTTAAAAACATCCTGCCCAAAAAACTTACTTTTATATTGCATATTCAGATAGCCAAGTATAGTTGGGCCAACATCAATCTGAGAAGTTAGCTTATCAAATTTTCCGGGTTTTATATGGCCCGGAGCATAAAAAATAAGTGGTATATGATACATATTTACGGGCAATTCCACTTTTCCTGCACTGGAAGCACAATGATCTGCCACAATTACAAAAAGCGTATTGGAAAACCAGGGCTTAGAACGAGCCGCCTCAATAAAATGACCTATGGCATAATCCGTATATTTTACAGCACCCGATCTGCCGGTATGCGAAGGGATATCTATTCTTCCTTCCGGATAGGTATAAGGGCGGTGGTTGGAAACTGTCATGATGTGCGCAAAAAACGGCTTATTGTTTTTATAATCCTGATCCAGTTTACGCATAGAAAGGGTAAAAAGATCTTCATCGGCCACCCCCCAGATATTGGAATAATGAATTTCAGAATCTTTTAATTCCTTACGGTCTGAAACGGTATAGCCATTGTTGGAGAAAAACTCGTTCATGTTATCGAAATATCCGTAACCACCATATATAAAACGGGTGCTATACCCTTTATCGCGGAAAATACTACCCAGTGTAAAGAGGTTTTTGTTGTTGGGCCGCTTAACAATAGATTGGCCTGGTGTAGGCGGAATACAAAGCGAAAGCGCTTCTAAACCGCGTACCGTACGGGTGCCAGAAGCATACATATTGGTAAAAAGCAATCCTGAAGATGCAATTGAATCCAGTTGAGGTGTAATATGTTCCTTATTGCCAAAACTCGCCATAAATTCAGCACTCAGACTTTCTACACTGATGAGCACCACATTCATTCTGTTCTCTACGCCCCGGTTCAGCACTGGTATACCCGAACTGATGTTCGTTGCCTGATGCAGGGTATCTGCATGTAAAAGCTGCTCTACAATAGCCTCTGTTTTTTTTATCGGCAGGGTTTTATAAAAGGTATTATAATCAAGCTGGTTGTTCCAGAATGCAAATCCAAAATCATACAACCCATTACCAGCCAATTCATTCACATATTGGTTGCCACTCTGGTATTTCCATTTATGGTTCACCCCGAAATAAACTACAACAGGCACACATAGAAACAGCAAGGCCAGTTTACTGCGCGCAATAAAGCGAAGTGGTGTTTTTTCGGCCGGCCAGATTACTGCTTTTAACAGCCATACGATAGCAGCAGATATCAGGAAAAGTAAAACCATAATGGTGTTGATCGGATAGGACTGACGGATGTTGCCAATTACTTCTGTCGTATAAACCAGGTAATCAACGGCTATAAAATTATAACGGACAGAAAACTCCTGCCAGAAAAACCATTCTGAAACGGCATTAAAGAGCAGGGTAAAAATAATAACCAGAAAAAGTACAATACGCAAAACGCCATTTATATTTTTACCATACCACCTGGAAGGGAAAAACCACAAATACAAAACCAATGGAATACAAGCATAAGAAGCCGCAGCAAGGTCGAAAAACAAGCCTATAAAAAATACCCGGAACAAATTAATCACAGACCAATCAAAGTTTGATCCGGTAGCCAGTAACAAGCCCAGCCGGGTTAAAAATGAGATGCTGCACAAAAGAGTTACGGCAAGCAAGAGCGTACCAAACCTGTTTTTTTGAAATATTGTTTTCATTTGTGTTTCTAAAGCCCTTGTTTTTTACAGCTTTATAAAGAGCGAAATTAATTTTCAATTCTGAAGTAATTCTGAAGATTGAACAACGGCTTGCGAACGGACATTTAAACCAGCCAGATAAAGCATTACATGCGCTGTTAAAAACTACAGTTTTACTACAGATTTTTAACTTACCTATGCAATTTAAGATACAAAGCAACAGGTCCCTTTCTTCCTTCTGAAAAAAGGGCGTAAAAAATGCTTGAAAATTCCATATCTTAAACGGATAAGAATCAGACAGGAAAAAGACAGTAGATAACATGAAAATTCTGATTATAGAAGACGAACAAGCTCTTTTGGATAGCATAATAACCTATTTTACCGGCGAGGGTAACATTTGCGAATATGCCAGAAGTTATGCCGCCGCATCAGAAAAAATTGCCTTATACCGGTACGATTGCATTTTACTCGATTTAGGCTTGCCAGACGGAGAGGGCTTAAGTTTACTCCGCGAATTAAAGAAAATGAAAAACAATGACGGCGTTTTGATTATTTCAGCCCGTCAATCGCTCGATGATAAACTTAAAGGACTGGATTTGGGTGCAGACGACTACCTGGTAAAACCTTTCCACCTGTCTGAGCTTAAAGCACGCGTAAGTGCCATCGTACGACGAAAAAATTTCGATGGCGATAACACCATCATCTTTAACGAGATTGCCGTAGATGTATTTGCCATGCAAACTGCTGTTCGGGATAAAAAAATCAGCCTGACAAGAAAAGAGTTCGATCTTCTTGTTTATTTTCTCTCCAATAAAAACAAGGTTGTTACCAAAAATGCCATGGCCGAACATTTATGGGGCGATGAAATATCCATAGCAGATGATTTCGACTTCATTTATACCCACGTTAAAAACCTGAAAAAGAAATTACTGGAAGCAGGTGCTACCGATTACATCCGCTCAATATATGGTATTGGTTATAAATTTAGCGATTTATGAAATTAGCAACAAGGTACAACCGGGTAAATTTAATGGCCTCTTTTGCCGCTTTGCTCATTACAGGTATTATCTATTATACTGTTATTCATTTCATTTTAACCAAGAACCTGGACCGCGATCTGATGGTAGAAGAAAATGAAATCAAACATTATGTAGAAACGTATCAGACTTTACCCTTACCGGCCAGCTATCTCGATCAACAGGTTGCATACCGAAATTTGCAGGACAATATACCCGAAAGGGCTTTTACCAATACGCGTTATTACAATTCGAAAAAAAAGAAATACGAACCAGGCAGGAGCCTGCTTACAGTGGTTCAGCTTAAAAAGCAGCTCATAGAAGTTACCATAACCAAATCAAGAGTAGAATCTGAGTATCTTGTACGTATTATTTTGCTTATTACGCTTTGTGTAACACTTGTATTGCTATTATCACTGTTACTTATCAACAGACTGATATTAAACAGGTTGTGGAAGCCATTTTACATCATCTTAAACCGGATGAAAACTTTTGAGGTTAGCCGGATGGAAAACATCAAACAGGAAGCAACCCGTGTAGATGAATTTAACGAGCTGAACAATTCTGCAAATGCCATGGCTGCCCGTGTAAGGCAAGATTATAAAGAACTTAAGAGCTTTACAGATAATGCAGCACACGAAATGATGACTCCTGTAGCCATTATCAATTCGAAATTAGACTCTTTGCTGCAAACC
>JASLGV010000170.1 GCA_030149995.1 Pedobacter sp. | reverse complement strand
GGGTTTTTATATTCTGTATACCTGAATGAAGGTTATATGCGGGTATACATGGTGTTTTTCTGGCCTTATTGCATTAAATCGTATGGTTTTGATTGATAAAGGCCTGTGTTATAGCTTAAAATCGCTATCTTTGCAGCTTTAAGTTTTAATTTAACACGATTCAAATTGCCTTTAACCAAATTTATAAGCTTCTATTTTGTTTTTGTCGGTATCCTGATTGGTATTGCTACTTTTTTACCTTATTTATTCCCGGGTGTTAATCTGCTGGTTGCTAAATTCTGGTTGCTTTTTGGATTTATGGCAGGTGTAACCCTGATTGCTTATGTACTCGCTTATCTGGGTATAAAACGTACGCCCGAAATGGGTGTAATGGCTATTATGGCATCAATTGCTGTGAAAATGATTTTTTGTATGGCTTTTGTATTGATTTACAGCCAGAAAGTGAAGGAAACGGGCTTTGTTTTTGCCCTGAATTTTTTTTCTCTTTATTTATTGTTTACCGTCTTTGAAATTTACGGTTTGTTGCGTAACTTGCGCCACCAAAATTTAAAGTAAAAAACTGCCAATAAATGGATTGTAACCAAGTTTTTATGTCAAAAGTTAAGAAGGTAATTGTTGTTTTTACGCTTTTAATCGCGTTTTTATCTATCAAAAATAATACTTTCGCTCAAGTTGAAGGTGCTTCATCGCCTGTGGATAGTGCTAAAGTTGCCGTGGATGGAGCTGTTGTTCCTGCAGAACATCATGAAGAAGTAAAAAAAGAAGGTTTCAATATTACCTCGTTTATTTTTCATCACATCAGCGATAGTCACTTTTTTACACTTTTTGGTCATGGCGAACATGGTGTAACTTTGCATTTACCCGTTATTCTGTGGACGAATTCAGGTTTAGTTACTTTTAGTTCGGCTGCTTTCAAATTTAATGATGATGGTAAAGAAGTTGTAGAAAAAGGCGGTCAACGTTTTGCAATTGCGCATAACAAGATTTATTATGCCAATCCAACTGCCGATGAACACGGTTCGTATGTTTCTCATGTAACTAAAGATGGGGAAGAAGTGGTTACCAATCTTCGTCCGCTTGATTTTTCAATAACAAAGAACGTATTCAGTATGTTGTTGTCGATGGTGGTATTGGTTGTTATGTTTACCTACGTAGCCTCATCATACAGAAAAAGAGATGGTAAATCGCCTAAAGGTTTACAGTCTTTCTTAGAGCCTATTATCTTATTTGTTCGCGATGACATTGCAAGACCAAACCTTGGTCATAAATACGGTGCATTTATGCCTTATTTATTATCGGTGTTTTTCTTTATCTGGCTGAACAATATCCTGGGGCTGGTTCCGTTTTTTCCAGGTGGTGCGAATGTTACCGGTAACATTGCCCTTACAGCTGTATTAGCGGTTTGTACCTATTTAATTACCACATTTAAGGCTAATAAATATTATTGGAAACACATCTTCTGGATGCCAGGTGTTCCTGTTCCGATGAAAATCTTTTTAGCACCCTTAGAACTTATTGGTACTTTAACCAAGCCAATTGCTTTGGCCATCAGGTTATTTGCCAACATTACAGCTGGTCACATCCTTGTAATGTCGTTACTTTGCTTAATTTTTATTTTTAACTCGCTTTGGATTGCACCTGCCTCAATTTTCTTTGCTGTATTTATCGGCTTAATTGAGTTTTTGGTTGCCTTTATTCAGGCGTTTATATTTACTACGCTATCCGCTTTATTTATCGGAATGGCAGTAGAAGAACACCATTAATCGTTGAACATTATTGTTAAATTAATATAAATAAATCAGAAAATGACTGGAACATTAGCTGCAATCGGCGCAGGCTTAGCTGCAATAGGCGCTGGATTAGGTATCGGTAAAATCGGTGGATCTGCAATGGAATCAATTGCTCGTCAACCAGAAGCTGCCGGAAAAATTCAAACTGCTATGCTTATCGCTGCTGCTTTTATCGAGGCGGTTGCTTTATTCGCAGTAGTAGTTTCTTTGATCGCAAAATAATCAAAGAAAAAATTTCAATACAAGAACCTTCTCGGGATTGCCGTTAAGGTTCTTGTTAAATTGTATAGTGTAATAAGAATATTAAATATATAAAATGGATTTATTAGTTCCTGAAATTGGTTTGTTGGTATGGAATACCATCGCATTTTTGGTTTTGTTGTTTCTGTTGGCAAAATTTGCCTGGAAGCCCATTATGAAAGCTATTCACGAGCGTGAACAAAGTATCGACGATGCTTTAAACAAAGCTGAACTGGCTAAACAAGAAATGGCACGTCTTACTACACAGAACGAAGAGCTGATGAAAAAGACACGTGCAGAGCGTGATGAAATTCTGAAAGAAGCAAAAGCACTTAAAGACAGCATTTTGGTTGAAGCCAAAAAACAAGCACATGTTGAAGGTGCCAAGCTGATTGAGAAAGCGAAGATTGAAATTGAAAACCAAAAGAAAGTTGCTTTATCTGAAGTAAAGGCACAAGTTTCTACTTTGTCTTTAGAAATTGCAGAACGTGTATTGCGTGCACAATTAGACGATAAAGCCAAACAGGAAAATTTGGTAGCGAACTTGTTAAAAGACGTTGAATTAAACTAAGTTTTAAGAAAACAGATTTGAGCGCGCAGACAGCAGATTGATACATTCTACCTTCTTGCTACAACTCATATCTTACAACCAGAAATATGTCAGAAATTAAAGCCGCAGGCAGATACGCCAAATCAATCATCGATTTATCTCAGGAGCAAAATGCACTTGAAGAGACAAAAAATGATATGGTTCTTTTTAATAAAGTGGTAGATGAGAGTCCTGAACTGGAAGCGATATTAAAAAACCCGATTGTGCCTTTGGATAAAAAAACAGGCATTTTAAACGGTATTTTTGCCGGTAAGGTAAGTAAGCTGACCTTATCATTTTTCAATATTGTGATCAATAAAGGACGTTCTTCAATACTTTATGGAACGTCTAAACAATTTATACAGCAATATGATCAGATTAAAGGCATTGTTACTGCTGATGTAACGGCTGCCAGTCCTTTGAATGCTGCTGCTAAAGAAGAAATTGTGCACATTGTTAAAAAGGAACTTGGTGCAAAAGAGGTGATCATAAATGAAAAAACAGACGACAAACTGATTGGTGGTTTTGTTTTGAAAGTGGGCGACAGGCAATTTGATGCAAGTATTGCCAACCGTTTAAATAAACTGAAAAAAGAATTTGCTCATTAAGAGCAGATGTACTGTTTATAATCAGGGTAAATATTCCAGCCCGGTAAACCAGCAACATCAGCAATACTTGAGCACAATGATCCGGAAAAGCAAACCTGAGGGGAGCCAACCGGAGCTTAAATAACAAAGAATACAAGATTTACATTTACAAAAAGATATAAAGTAAAATTATGGTAGAGGTAAGACCAGACGAAGTATCGGCAATTATCAGACAGCAATTGGCGGGCTTCAAATCAGAAACCGAACTGGAAGAAGTTGGTACCGTTTTGCAAGTAGGCGACGGTATTGCCCGTGTTTACGGTTTAACTAAAGTTCAATCGGGAGAGTTGGTTGAATTTGCAAACGGCCTGCAAGGCATTGTATTAAACCTTGAAGAAGATAACGTGGGTGTGGTACTTTTGGGTGCTTCAGACGAGATCAAAGAAGGTGATACAATTAAACGTACCAAAAAAATTGCCTCTATTAAAGTTGGTGAAGGTATGCTTGGCCGCGTAGTAAACACTTTAGGTGAGCCTTTAGATGGTAAAGGCCCGATCCAGGGTGAAACTTACGAAATGCCTTTAGAGCGTAAAGCACCAGGTGTAATTTACCGTCAGCCGGTAAATGAGCCTTTACAAACAGGTATCAAAGCTATCGATGCGATGATTCCAATTGGTCGTGGTCAGCGTGAGTTGGTTATCGGCGATCGTCAGATTGGTAAAACAGCTGTTTGTATCGATACCATTATCAACCAAAAAGAATTTTATGAAGCAGGAAACCCTGTGTTCTGTATTTATGTAGCCATTGGTCAGAAAAACTCTACTGTAGCGAACATTGTACGTACACTGGAAGAAAACGGTGCTTTACCATATACAGTTGTTGTTGCTGCTTCGGCTGCAGATCCTGCTCCAATGCAGTTTTACGCTCCGTTTGCAGGTGCGGCAATTGGCGAGTTTTTCCGTGATACAGGTAGACCAGCTTTAATTGTTTATGATGATTTATCTAAACAAGCGGTTGCTTACCGTGAAGTTTCATTGTTGTTAAAACGTCCTCCAGGTCGTGAGGCTTATCCAGGTGACGTTTTCTACTTACACAGTCGTTTGCTGGAGAGAGCTGCAAAGATCAACTCAAATGATGAGATTGCACAAGCAATGAATGATTTGCCTGAATCTATCAAAGGAATTGTAAAAGGTGGTGGTTCATTAACTGCTTTACCAATTATCGAAACCCAGGCGGGCGACGTTTCTGCTTATATTCCAACCAACGTAATTTCAATTACCGATGGTCAGATTTTCTTAGAGTCTAACTTGTTTAACTCAGGTATCCGTCCGGCCATTAACGTAGGTATCTCGGTATCACGTGTGGGGGGTAACGCGCAGATCAAATCAATGAAAAAAGTAGCAGGTACATTAAAATTAGACCAGGCTCAATACCGCGAGTTAGAGGCTTTCTCTAAATTCGGTTCTGATTTAGATGCAGCTACAAAATCTGTTTTGGATAAAGGTGCACGTAACGTAGAAATGTTAAAACAAGCACAGTTTACTCCGTTTACAGTTGAAAAACAAGTTGCTATTGTTTACGCAGGTACTAAAAACTTAATGCGTAACGTACCGGTTAACAAGGTAAAAGAATTTGAAACTGAATTCTTAACACAACTGGAATTGCGTCATCCGGAAACTTTAGCTGCTTTAAAAGCAGGTAAATTCGATGATACCATTACAGGTGTTTTAGATACAGTAGCAAAAGAAATTTCAAGTAATTATTAATAAGATTTGAGACATGAGATTTGAGATTTGAGATCGGGCGGAAACGTCTCCATCTTATATCTCTAATCTCACATCTAAATAAAGAATGGCTAATTTAAAAGAAGTAAGAAACCGGATTGCATCGGTACAATCAACACAGCAGATTACCAAAGCTATGAAAATGGTTTCGGCAGCGAAGTTGAAACGTGCAACGAATGCAATTATCGCTTTGCGTCCTTATGCAAACAAGCTTAAGGAGATTTTAGGTAATCTTTCTGCAAGTCTGGAAGGCGCTTCATCTCCTTTTATCGAGGAACGCGAACCCAACAAGGTTTTAATTGTAACGGTATCTTCAAACCGTGGTTTGGCTGGTGCTTTTAACATGAACGTAATTAAGGCAGCCAATAATTTAATTGCTGAAAAATACAGCGAGCAGTTGAAAAACGGAAATGTAAGTATTATCTCTATTGGTAAGAAAACACAGGATTTCTACGAGAAACGTAAGTACAATGTTATTGGTAACAATAATGAAGTATATGCAAATCTTACTTTTGAAAACGTAACCAAAATTACCGAAGTAATTATGGACGGTTTTGTGAAAGGTGATTTCGACCGTGTAGAAGTGATTTACAACCGTTTCAAAAATGCAGCTGTTCAGTTTATTACAACCGAGCAATTGTTGCCTTTACAAAAAACAGATGAGCCGGTGGTGGTTTCAAAACACACCAATACGGATTACATTCTGGAACCTTCAAAAGAGGAGATTGTAGAGCAGTTGATTCCGAAGTCGGTTAAAATCCAGTTGTATAAAGCTGTATTAGACTCGCACGCATCTGAACACGGTGCGCGTATGACTTCTATGGATAAAGCAACTGATAATGCCGGCGAGTTGTTAAAAGCTTTAAAACTTTCTTACAACCAGGCACGTCAGGCCGCTATTACAACCGAGTTAACGGAGATTGTAAGTGGTGCTGCTGCATTAAACGGATAATATTATTTAAATGGTCTTCCCGTAGGAAGTACTGTTTGATTAGAAATAGGAAGAGGACGTCATTTGGCATCCTCTTTTTTGTTTTTATCAGGTACGCTCCAGCTGGTAACAGCTGGAGGTATGAAACATGAACTTAACAGATATTCGTACATCTGTCCGTCTTATTCGGCTCATATACCTATCTTTGATTATTAATATCGAATCAGGAAACCATTTTGATTTTTCAAGCACCCGGTGGGAGAATACATCTGATCGTTTCATACAATAAAAACAAATTATAAATAGATGAAAAAGCATTTATTGATTATTTTATCCTGTGTATTGCCGTT
>JASLGV010000149.1 GCA_030149995.1 Pedobacter sp. | reverse complement strand
GCTTATGGTACTTTGTTATCAGAAGGTAAACGTGTTCGTTTAAGTGGTCAGGATGTAGAACGCGGAACATTCTCGCACCGTCATGCGGTATTAACACTGGAAGACAGCGAAGAAGAGTATGTACCGTTGGCAAATATTTCTGATCAGCAGGCACCGTTTGATATTTACAACTCGCACTTATCAGAATATGGTGTTTTAGGTTTTGAGTATGGTTATGCGATGGCCAATCCAAATGCTTTAACCATCTGGGAAGCACAGTTTGGCGATTTCTTTAACGGAGCGCAGATTGTAGTGGATCAATATGTAGCCAGCGCCGAAACCAAATGGCAACGTGAAAACGGTTTGGTTATGTTGTTGCCTCATGGATATGAAGGTCAGGGACCTGAGCATTCATCGGCACGTATTGAACGTTTTATGGAGCTGTGTGCAGATTACAACATGCAGATTACCAATTGTACCACGCCTGCAAACTTCTTCCATGTTTTACGCAGACAGTTTAAACGTGATTTCCGTAAACCTTTAGTGGTATTTACACCGAAAAGCTTACTGCGTCACCCTAAATGTGTAAGTCCGCTGGCAGATTTTACCGATGGCGGATTTAAAGAAGTGATTGATGATGCAAATGTAAAAGTTGCAGATGTAACACGGATTGTTTTCTGTAGTGGTAAAATATATTACGAATTGCTGGAAAAACAACAAGCAGATAAGCTGAAACATGTGGCACTTGTGCGTGTAGAACAATTGTATCCTACACCTATAGATCAGATGGAAGCTATTCAGAAAAAATATAAAAATGCAAATGAGATTTTCTGGGTACAGGAAGAACCAGAAAACATGGGCGCCTGGCCATATCTATTCCGTAAGTTACATAAAACAGCTTTAAAAGGCATCGATGTAATTTCGAGAAAAGAGAGCAGCAGTACCGCAACCGGTTTTGCAAAACAACATGCCAACCAGCAGGCGTATATTTTAGCAAAGGCTTTAGAAGTAGGTGTAACAGAAGATGTAAAAGACATTGCTAAAAAAGCGTCTAAAAAACTGGTTCAGATAGATTAAGTTACATTTAGATGTAGGATAAGTGCAGGTAGCTAAAACCTGCACTTGTCTGTAAAATACAGAACAAAAAATACAAAATTAAAAATATGAGTTTAGAGATAAAAGTTCCGCCGGTTGGCGAATCGATAACCGAAGTTGTTTTATCACGCTGGATAAAAAATGATGGCGACGTTGTAGAAATGGATGAAGTAATTGCCGAATTAGAATCAGATAAGGCAACTTTTGAATTAACTGCAGAACAAGCTGGAACTTTAAAAACCATAGCTGCCGAAGGTGATACTTTATCAATCGGAGCAGTAGTTTGTAAAATTGAAGATGGTGGTGCGGCACCGGCTAAGAAAGAAGAAACGGCAAAAACAGAAGAGAAAGCAGCGGTTACAGAAGAAAAAGCTTCTGCTCCGGTTGCCGAAAGAAACGGTGAAAGCTATGCTACCGGAACGCCTTCGCCTGCTGCTGCTAAAATTCTGGCCGAAAAAGGTGTAGATGCGGGTAGTGTTAAAGGTACAGGTGTAGATGGCCGTATTACCAAAGATGATGCTGTAAAGGCTGAAGCAGGTAAAAAAGCAGAAGCACCTAAAGCGGCTGCACCAGCAGCTGTGGCAGCTCCGGCAGGAAGCCGTAATGAGCGTCGCGAAAAAATGTCGCCATTGCGCAGAACAGTTGCCAAACGTTTGGTTGCTGTTAAAAATGAAACGGCTATGTTAACCACTTTTAATGAGGTGAACATGAAACCGATCATGGATTTGCGTGCTAAATACAAAGACCAGTTTAAAGAAAAACATGGTGTAGGCTTAGGCTTTATGAGTTTCTTTACCAAAGCGGTAACAGAAGCTTTAAAAGAATTCCCTGCTGTTAATGGCCGTATTGAAGGCGAAGAGCTTGTATTTAACGATTTCGCTGATATTTCTATTGCTGTTTCGGCACCTAAAGGTTTGGTGGTTCCGGTAATCCGCAATGCAGAAAGCAAATCGCTTGCAGAAATTGAAAAATCTGTTTTAGACCTGGCTTTAAAAGCACGCGATAGTAAATTGACGATAGAGGAAATGACAGGTGGAACCTTTACCATTACCAATGGTGGTGTGTTTGGCTCTATGATGTCTACACCAATTATCAATGCACCACAGTCGGCTATTTTAGGTATGCACAATATTATTGAGCGTCCGGTAGCAGAAAAAGGTGAGGTGGTGATCCGTCCGATGATGTATGTTGCTTTATCTTACGACCACAGAATTATCGACGGACGTGAGTCTGTTGGTTTCCTGGTTCGTGTTAAACAATTATTGGAAGATCCGGCCAGATTATTGTTAGGCGTTTAGTCTGATCTTTTGATCTGAATATATAAAAACCCTGGCCAGAAAGCCGGGGTTTTTTATTTTAACCGGAAACGGTTCTGATGGCCGGTTCTACTGTGTTTCTAATGTTAACAAAGCTTCGTAAGGATCGCCCTGCAAGCCTAATAAAAGTGCAAAAGCAGGTTCTGTTTTATATCCCTGCTTTTTGAGTCTGATAATTTCCTGTCTAAAAGCTTCGCCTTTTTCTGTGAGCAATTTATCTTCAATAAGCATGTGCCGGTAAGCATTTTGCTGATGGGTAGGTATGTTTTGCCCGAAAATCTCTATTTCGAAATGATGGATAAAGAAACTGGCAACATAAGCCTGTCTTTCGGATAATTCTGTAAGCTGGAAACCTTTTTCTTTTCCAAAGGCACGCTTTAATGTAGATGTGAAAAGGAGTGGATCTGTTACCTCGCAGATGATATCGAGGTCGCTGCTGTCTATATCTATATGAATGGGTATGGTGCCTACCAATATGGGTGAAAATGTCTGTAGCTTTATTAAAACCTGGTAATTGGTCAATACCTGGTAAGCCGCCTGCTGTTTGAGGTTTCCCTCTTTTAGGTAGTTAAGGTTTCTATAATCGATCAAAACAGAAATATTTAAATGGTGGCTAATAATAAGTATTTACCAAAAGGCTGTCAAGTAAAAAGCTCATCCGGTTTGGGATGAGCTTTTATAACTTTTAAAGTTTACTTTAATCTTCAACAATTTCACTGTTGATGCTTATTTCGTCCTTTATATCCTCTTTAAAGTAGTTTTTCTGAAAAATAAGGATCAATATAACCCCAACAGATATGGCTGCATCAGCGAGGTTAAAAACAGGTCTGAAGAAAACAAATTCCTCTCCGCCCCAAATGGGGAGCCAGGTTGGAAAATGTCCTTCGGCAATCGGGAAGTAGAGCATGTCTACCACGCGACCATGAAACCAGTTTTCATAACCATATATTTTACCATAAAAAACCGAGTCGATAATGTTACCCAGTGCACCTGAAAAAATAAGGGCAACGTTTAAAATTAATCCTCTGTGGTATTTATGTTTAATTAAATAGTGCAAGCCATAACCAATACCGCCAACCGCAATAATGCGGAAAAGCGAAAGGGCAAGTTTGCCAAATTCTCCACCAAACTCCATTCCAAAGGCCATGCCGTTATTTTCGGTAAAATGAATGATAAACCACTTACCGATAATGTTAAATTCCTGCCCCAGGTACATATGGGTTTTGATCCAGGTTTTAAGTACCTGGTCTGCCAATAAGACCAAAAAGATCAGAATTAAAGGTTTTGTATAGCCCTTCATTAATTTTGCTTTAATTTAGCTTCCATACTCAATGTTGCATGTGGTACTGCACGTAAACGCTCCTTCTGAATCAGTTTACCTGTTTCGCGGCAAATACCATAGGTTTTGTTCTCGATACGTACCAGCGCATTTTCAAGGTTGTCGATAAACTTTTTCTGGCGTGCAGCCAATTGGTTAATTTGTTCCTTTTCCATGGTGGCAGAACCATCTTCCAGCGTTTTGTAAGCACCAGAAGTATCTTCAGTACCGTTTGCATTCGGATTACTCAACGAACTTGTTAAAGCATTGAGTTCTTCTTTGGCCATGCGTAATTTATCTTGGATCAATTCTTTAAACTCCTGCAGCTCACTGTCTGAATAGCGTGTTTTATTCGTGTTTTCCATGCTTTGAATTAATTTAGTTGTGCATCTTCTGTTCATATCAGCATTAATAAGCAATATAAACAGATATCTTCAATTATAGTTTAGCAATAAAAATATTTAATTCCACTCCATCAATCACAATCGTATTACCCTCATTTATTTGGTCGCTGATTTCCAGCTCGTTTGCCAGAATCTCTGTACAAATGTAATTTTTATTTTTTTCTGTAGCAGCAGCAATTAGTTCGTGGTTTTGCACACGTACAGAAATGCGGTCTGTTACTTCAAAATTCAATTCCTTGCGTAGGTTTTGAATGCGGTTAATCAATTCGCGTGCAATGCCTTCCTGTTTAAGTACTTCGGTAATGGTTACATCCAGCGCCACGGTCAGGCTGCCCAGATTGGTTACCTGCCATCCCGGAATATCTTCTGCAAAAATTTCAACATCTGCCAGCGAAATGGTGTATTTATTATCCAAAACAGCAATGCTGCCGGTTTTTTCAAAAGCCAGTAAATTTTCCTGCGAAATGTTGGTAATGGCGTCTGCAACCAGCTTCATGTCTTTACCAACTTTAGCGCCGAGGGCTTTGAAGTTAGGTTTTACTTTTTTCTTAATTAAACCAGCTGTATCATCAATATACTCAATGTCTTTGATGTTGGTTTCTGATAAGATCAGGTCTTTTACACGTTCAACTTTTTCCTTAAACTCTGCATCCAATACCGGGATCAGGATTTTTGCCAATGGCTGACGTACGTTGATTTCTGATTTTTTGCGCAGCGACAGCACCATCGATGAAATGTCTTGTGCCAGTTGCATGCGTTCATTTAAATCTGTATCGGTCAGGTTCTCCTGAGCGGCTTGCCACAGGGTTAAGTGTACCGATTGTTCGGCATGCTTATCTGTAACCGTTAAGTTTTTGTATAACCAGTCTGAGAAGAAAGGTGCTACCGGGCTCATGAGCTGCGAAATGGTTTCCAAACAGGTATACAAGGTTTCGTAAGCAGATTTTTTATCATCTGTCATTTCACCTTTCCAGAAACGGCGGCGGCTTAAGCGGATGTACCAGTTACTCAGGTGCTCATCTACAAAGTTTTGAATGGCACGGGTTGCCTTGGTGGGCTCGTATGTATTGTAAGCTTCGTCTACCTCGCTGATTAAAGTTTGCAGCAGTGATAAAATCCAGCGGTCTAATTCTGCGCGGTCTTCAACTTTACTTAAATTGTTTTTATCGATTTCAAACTGATCGATGTTTGCATATAAGGCAAAGAAGGCGTAGGTATTATAAAGCGTTCCGAAGAATTTACGGCGCACCTCGTCCAGACCTTCCAGATTGAATTTAAGGTTGTCCCATGGCGAAGCATTGCTGATCATATACCAGCGGGTTGCATCGGCACTATAAGTTTCGAGTGTGCTGAACGGATCTACGGCATTGCCTAAACGTTTAGACATTTTATTGCCGTTTTTGTCAAGCACCAGGCCGTTAGATACCACGTTTTTAAAGGCTACTCCCGGATTGCCTACTTTTTCGTTAACGGCTTTTATCTCGTCGCTGGCTTCGCTTAACATAACCGCAATGGCGTGTAAGGTAAAGAACCAGCCACGGGTTTGATCTACCCCTTCGGCAATAAAATCTGCCGGATAGGCATTTTCAAAAGAATCTTTATTTTCAAACGGGAAATGCCACTGTGCGTAAGGCATGGCACCGCTATCGAACCAAACATCGATCAGGTCGGTTTCGCGGGTCATTTTTTCGCCTTTTGATGAAACCAGGAATACATCGTCTACATAAGGACGGTGCATGTCTTTCAACTTAAAGTTGGCAGGCATAAAACCAGCCGCTGCTGCTTTGGCTATTTCCTGGTTTAATTCTTCGATAGAACCAATACATTTTTCTTCTGTTCCATCGGCAGTGCGCCAGATTGGAAGCGGTGTGCCCCAGTAACGGGAGCGTGATAAGTTCCAGTCTACCAGGTTTTCAAGCCAGTTTCCGAAACGTCCGGTTCCGGTCGATTCTGGTTTCCAGTTGATGGTTTTGTTTAACTCGACCATCTTATCTTTAACGGCTGTGGTTTTGATAAACCAGCTGTCTAAAGGATAGTAAAGAACCGGCTTGTCTGTACGCCAGCAGTGCGGATAGGTATGCACATATTTCTCTACCTTGAAGGCTTTGTTTTCTTCTTTTAGCTGGATGGCAATTTCTACATCGATTGATTTTTCTGGTGCTTCACCTTCGGCATAGTATTCGTTTTTAACGTATTTACCACCGTAGTTATCGCCTAAAGCGGCAACAAATTTACCTTGCAAATCAACCAATGGTACTGGGTTTCCTTTGTCGTCGAGAATCAGCATCGGTGGAACTTCCGGTGTAGCCATTTTTGCTACGCGTGCATCATCGGCACCAAAAGTAGGTGCTGTATGCACAATCCCTGTTCCATCTTCTGTGGTAACAAAATCGCCCGCTATTACCCGGAAGGCATTTTCGGCATTTTGATAAGGCAACGCAAAAGGCAGTAACTGCTCGTATTTTATATCAACCAAATCCTGACCAACAAATTCGGCCAATACCTGGTATGGTATCTTTTTATCTTCAGCTTTGTAATTGTTTAAGTCTGCTTCACTTTCGGCTACAAAATATTTGCCCGAAAACTGTTTACCCACCAGTGCTTTAGCCAATACAACCTGTATTGGTTCAAAAGTATACTGGTTAAAGGTTTTTACCAGCACATAATCAATTTTAGGTCCAACGGTTAAAGCCGTGTTACTTGGCAAGGTCCATGGGGTGGTGGTCCAGGCTAAGAAATGGATGTCGCCGAATTCTTGTAAAAAGGCAGGTAAGGTTGCATTGATCGCCTTAAACTGGGCCACAATGGTGGTATCGCTTACATCTTTGTAGGTGCCAGGCTGATTAAGTTCGTGCGAGCTTAAGCCAGTACCAGCTGCCGGCGAATAAGGCTGAACCGTATAACCTTTATATAAAAAGCCTTTGTTGTATAATTGTTTTAAGATCCACCAAAGTGTTTCTATATATTCATTTTCATACGTGATGTACGGATTTTCAAGGTCAACCCAATAACCCATTTTTTCGGTCAGATCGTTCCATACATCGGTGTATTTCATCACCTCCGTACGGCAGGCTGCATTGTAATCATCAACACTGATTTTTTTACCAATATCTTCCTTGGTAATGCCCAGTTTTTTCTCTACAGCAAGTTCAATTGGCAGGCCGTGTGTATCCCAGCCACCTTTACGTTTAACCCGAAAACCTTTAAGGGTTTTGTAACGGCAAAAAATATCCTTAATTGCACGAGCCATTACGTGGTGGATACCTGGCATGCCATTGGCAGACGGTGGCCCCTCGTAAAACGTAAACGGATTTGATTTTGGACGTGAAGAAATACTCTTCTCGAAGATGTTTTCTTCTTTCCAAAATTCCAGTATTTCCTGGCCAATTTTTGCCAGTTCAAGTTGTTTAAATTCCCTATACATCAATTAAGTACCTTCAAAAAATAAGGTTGCAAAGTTAAAGTTTTTGGTTGAAATTTTGGTAGTTTTGATGTAAATACTTTTAATGTGAAATTAATTAATATCGGGCTTATACTCATGGCGCTTGCCGTGTTGCTGCTGCCTTTATCGGTTATGTTAAACGGTTCTGATAAAAATTTTGTGGTGTATGGCTTTTATTTATGTGCCTTGATAGAACTTATTGGTCTGTCGTTTGTTCTTATCCATATTGTGAAACAAAAGAAAAAATCCCATGATTAAGTTGTTGAAACTGCAAAAAGCTGTATTTCTGATTGCCGCGGGCATTCTTTCCTTTATTATCAGCAAGGTGATGGATGCGAATAACATTAAATCGAGTATTTACCTTAAAGAACTTTCTGGCGTATTGCTTATTGTGGGTGCCCTGTGGTTTCTTTACCCCATTTTATTTGCTAAGAAAGATAAGGATGGCAATGCCGAAATCTTAACAGATCCAACGGTTGAGCTACCGGCAGAAGAGGATGAGGTATCTGTAAAAGGAGATGGTTTATAAATATTGGTGCCAGCTGTAAAAGTGTGCCTAAAGGAAAAGCCTGCTGTATCGGTAAATAATTATTTTACCAGGGATACAGCAGGCTTTTTTATGTTTATTTAATCGCTTACTTAATGGTCAAATTCGGTTAGGTTTTTGGCCGATTCTTCATCCGAAATAAACTTTCTAACCTTCTTTTTATCGAGCCATAATACCAGTGCCGGCAAGAGGGTAAGGTTAAAAATCAGGGCTACCAAAAGTGTAATGGATAACAGTAAACCTAAAACAACGGTTCCGCCAAAAGTAGAAGCGGTAAAAATGCCGAATCCAAAAAACAGGATTAAGGCAATATGGGTCATACTTACACCAGTTTCTGTTATGGTGTCGGTAATTACTCTGGGTACACTGAAATTGGTAAGCGTCAATTCCTGTTGATAACGGGTTAAGAAGTAGATGGTCTGATCGGAAGCAAGTCCAAATGCAATGGTAAAGATCAGAATGGTAGAAGGTTTGAGTGAAATGCCGAAATACCCCATAATACCTGCCGTTATAATTAAGGGAACGATGTTGGGTAGCAGGGATATAAACATAATCCCCAGGCTTTTGAATTGCGCCAGTCGTAAAAGCGAAATCAGTACAATGGCCAGCGCAATACTTTCTACCAGGTGTTTAAGCATGTAATCTGTTCCTTTTGAAAAGATAATACTTGAGCCGGTTAGTTCAACATCAAATTTATCAGGTGGTAATATGCTGTCTATACGTGGTTTTAGTTCTGCCATTACAGCATCCAGTCTTTTAGAACCTACATCGGCCATCTGAAAGCTGATGCGGGTTGTCTGGTAATTTTTATCGATAAAACTGCTTAACAGGTTTGCATTGCCTTTACCGCCGTTTGCCACATAAGCCAAAATAAAGTTCTTTTCCAGGTTATCGGGTAAACGGTAAAAGTTTGTATCGTTGTTGTAAAATGCCTGGGTTGCATATTTTAAACCGGTGTTGAGCGAAATGGAACGCGAAAATTCCGGATATGCTGCAATCATTTTCTCCATTTTCTCAATCCTTTTCAGGTTGGTGAGATTTAAAATGCCATTCTTTTTACGGGTATCTATGCTAACTTCCAGTGGTAAAATACCTTCAAAATTCTTTTCAAAGAACTTTAGATCTGTTAATATTTCTGAACTCTTTGGTAAATCGTCTACCACATAGCCGTTTACGTTGATCTTTAAAACACCGATAAAGGCAATGATTGAAATAAGGAGCGTGCCCACATAAATAAGTACACTTTTTTGTTGAACCAGTTTGTCTGTATTGACAAGTACTTTATGGAGAAAGCCCGATTCGATGGTTTGTTGTTCCTTAAGTTTTGGTGCTGGCAGGTAGCTGAAGATAATGGGTATAAGGCAAAGACACATGAACCAGGTTACCATTACATTGATAGAGGCAACACTTCCAAATTGCATCAGCAACTCGCTTCCTGTAAAGTATAAAACACCAAAACCAATGGCAGCCGTTATATTGGCTATCAGCGTGGTTACAGCGATGCGCTCAATGGTTAAACTTAAAGCCCTTTGTTTATCACCGTGTTTTCGAAGTTCGTTCTGGTATTTATTGAGCAGTAATATGCTGTTGGGAATACCAATGATTACAATAAGCGGAGGGATTAATCCGGTTAAAATGGTCAGCTCAAAACCAAATAGTACAATTGTACCAATACTCCAGATTACACCCAGTATTACCACTAAAATTGGAAAGAAAACCGCATAGAATTTTTTGAAAAATAAAAGCAGTATGATGGCCGATACCAGGATTGAAAGTCCTAAAAATAAGACAAACTCACTGCTTACCAGTTTACTAACAGCTGTTCGTATGTACGGAAGTCCTGATATATGCACTTTTATATTCGCCGATTTTCCAAAAGCCAGTGCTTTTTTTTCTATTTCGTTTAACACCGGATTTCTGGCCGCAGTATTTAAGATTTTAGAATCGAATGTAATGGCCATTAAAGTGGTATTTTCCTTGTTGAATACAAGACCTTCAAAGAAAGGCGTGTTGTACAGGATGTTTTTAATGGAGTCCATTTTTGTATCTGTTTTAACCAGACCGTTTGGCAGTGGTTTTAAAACAAACTTTTGATTAACGGTGTCTTTTTCAAGGTGGAAAATACGTCCGGTAGAAAGCACCTGTTTAATGCCTTTTATGTGCTGGATATCGTTAGAAAGTTGAA
>JASLGV010000104.1 GCA_030149995.1 Pedobacter sp. | reverse complement strand
AAAAACAGATTTTTATTCCGGGTTTTTATCTTCTAAAGGTACCTATTTCAGAACTTCGCCCAATCTGCAGTTTAAAATAAGTGATACGTGGAGTGCAGAAACAAACTTTAGGTATCAAAGTAAATTATCAAGCGTTCAGTTTGTGGTGGGGGCAATACACGAATTTGGAGCAGCCGTTCAGAAAAAACTCTCTACGAGAAGTAACTTAAAGCTTACTGCAAGCGATATTTTTAGGGATAGGAAGTTTAGAGGTATAATCAATAACCTGGTAAATACCGAAGCGAACTGGACCAACCGAAACGACTCCCGAACCATTATGCTGAGTTATGGATATCGTTTTGGAAAGACTTTTTCGGCACCTTCCAGACACGAGTCGTCGGGAGCTGATGCCGAAAAAAACAGGGTGAAAAATTAATAATGAAAAATGCCGGCACTGTATGTACCGGCATTTTTGCTTAGAAGCCGTTTATAGCTTAATTACCTTTTTTAGCTGTGCTTGCTTCTTTTAGCCTGATGAGTAGTTCCATAAATCAGGTAGTATCCAAATAGTAAAAATCCGGTATAATTTTCCTGAATAAGAAGGTTTAAAACGCTACCTTACACTGAGCAGTATTTGCTAAAATCACAAATGTGATGATGATCATTTTTCTTTGTGATATGAAGGGGTATCGAGCTGTGTTTTGATTGATAGGTTTGTGCCTTTATAGGCTTAAAACGACTACTGATTAGAGGAAAGATGATTTTAATCAGGATGTCGGGTAACTCAAAAATAAACTTATGCAACCCCATACATTTCACATTCCGGTTTTAGGACTTGGTTATTCTATTGATACCCCATTAAAAGTTGCCCATTACGGAATTTCTTCTGTTTTATCTGTTGTAGATGATGAGTTGGTTGAACGCATGCGTAAATACCATGCAAACCTTCATCAAAAGGAATTTATACCCATTGCTAAAAAGGAAGAAGACAGTCGTGCAAAACGCATTACCGCTTATTTAAACCTGGTAGATCTGCTGGCGGATGAACAATTTGAAGCGTTGAAAAAGTTACCTTTTGAAAAAGGAAATGATCTTTGCCGTTTTTTTGAGCTGTTGCCAGAAACATCCGAATTGAAGCATGGTTATGAACTGATGATGGATTTTCCGGATGGGCACAGCAAACAGATTTTTCAGCGGGTATTAAAGAGCAGAATGCAGAAAGGGCATATTGATGTAAACATTATGGCCAAGGTTGATAAGATGAATTATGTAGATGGCGTGTACAGTGGAGATCAAAATACAGATGCGCTTTCGGCCCTGCGTGGTTTTGCCCTTAGCCGTTTAAGTGGTTCTGTTGTCCTTTCGGCAGGTATGAATCCCCGGTTATACAGCTATGCCGAAACAGTACAGGATTTTTATCCCGATGCTGCCGGCCGTATGAAAAAGAAAATTATCCTGAAGGTAAGCGATTTCCGTTCGGCGCTGATCCAGGCCAAGTTTCTGGCCAAAAAAGGATTATGGGTTTCCGAATTCCGGATCGAATCGGGCCTGAATTGCGGTGGACATGCCTTTGCTACCCAGGGATATTTAATGGGACCTATTTTAGAGGAATTTAAAAGCCGCAGGGCTGAGATGACCGGGACTTTGTTTGAACTTTATGCTGCTGCTTTTAAAGAGAAACAATTTCCAGCGCCCGAATGTCCCTTACAACGGGTAACGGTGCAGGGCGGAATCGGTACAGCGGCAGAAAATAGTTTCCTGCTCAAACATTATGAACTCGATGCCACGGGGTGGGGAAGCCCTTTTCTGCTGGTACCCGAAGTAACCAACGTAGACGACCAAACCCTCCGGCAACTGGCAGAAGCAGGTGAAGACAATTTTTACCTGAGCAATGCATCGCCTCTGGGCATACAGTTTAACAATTTCAGAGGCAGCAGTATAGAAAAGCAACGGCTGGAGCGAATCGAAAAAGGACGGGCAGGAAGCCCTTGCACCAAAAAATATTTGTGCAACAATACCGAATTTACTGAAGAAGCCATCTGCACTGCTTCGCGCAGTTACCAGCATCAAAAAATCAAAGAATTACAAACACAGCTGTTATCTGCAGAAGCTTATAAAGAACAATTCGACGCCATAACCGAAAAAATATGTTTATGCGAAGGGCTTTGTGCATCGGCTTATTTGAAATATGGGATTAATAAACCAAAAGAAAGTACTGCTGTAGCCATTTGCCCGGGACCAAATCTGGCGTATTTTTCAGGTATTTATTCACTCGACGAAATGGCAGGCCATATTTATGGGCGAATGGATCTGCTGGATCAGGTACAACGCCCGCATGTATTTATCAAAGAACTTGATCTTTATGTGGAGTATTTACAGGGCGCTATAACCGAGCACCTTAAACAGGTAAATGAGAAACGGAAAAAGTATTTAAACGATTTTAAAAGTCAGCTTAAAGAAGGTATTGACTATTATAAAAACCTGTTTGAAAAAACTACTGTTCAAACAACTGTTCAGTTGCAGCAATGGTATACGGCTTTATCTGCATCAGAAGATAAATTAAATGCCATGATAATCTAATAGTATGTTAACTTTGTTAGCAAAGAAACAATCCCTTACAGACTGCAGAAAGTTAAATAGAATATGGAGCGCGCAAAACTCTTAGATGCCATTATAGAAAATGCAATTGATGGTATTATAACCATTGATGAGAAAGGTATTATTGAACATCTGAATCCTGCGGCGCTTGAACTTTTTGGGTACAGTAAAAAAGAGCTTGTAGGGAAAAACATTTCGGTACTGATGCCTGAACCAGACCGTTCTAAAC
>JASLGV010000096.1 GCA_030149995.1 Pedobacter sp. | reverse complement strand
AACTGGGTAGAGATATTTAATACAGACGATCCGCTCTTTTATGGAAGTGGTCAGTTAAATACCCAGCCGCTTATTACCCGGGAGGAAACTTTTAATCAACAGCAATTTTCTGTTCAGATAAACTTGCCGCCACTGGCATTGGTGGTTCTTAAACATACACGTGTGTAGTTTATTTTTGTTAATGCTTGTGCTATAGTTAGATAACTTATGTATCTGGTTTCAGAAAGCAGAAATTTAATGTATATGCAAACTGATTTTGGTAAAATATTACGACCCTGTATGTTTTCCCAGATAATTGGAATTGGTATTTTTCTTGATTACAATCAACAGGACCTTTGATTAATGTCAATAAAGTTTCCCTTAAATATCTTGAACTTTAGGAATCCCTAATTGTTGAATAGATGTTTAAATCCCTATATGAATCCATTTCCTATGGTATTCATTTTTTTGCCGTAAACGGTAAAGAAGAAAATGCCCGTTCTGATACGGCGCTGTATGGTATTTGTTTTCTGCGCTGTTGCTGCAGTCTGGCTTTTATGTTTTGTTTTTTATTGCCTGTTGGTTTTGACACGCATGTAAGGCAATATTTAGAAGCAGGTGGCATAGTATGATCCGGAATATCTTTTATTTATTATTCCGTTATCTTTCTCTTCCTGTATTGTTAATCTGCTGCCTCAATTATTTGTGGAGCTATTTCTATTATAGCCAGTTTAAGATAAATATTATGCATTATGCAGGAACCGATGAACTGATCCTGACACAGGGCGGCATTTCGTATGCAATACAGGCATTACTGCTAATTTATCTCTGTACCGTTGGTTTTTGGAGTTACGATGCAATCCTTAAGTATATGGAATGTGCAAAATTTAAAGGGCGTGATTTGCTCTTATTTGCTGCACTAAGTCTGCCCTTGCTGATTGGTTTGTATTTAATGCCGGGCAGCGCCGATGTGCGTATGTTACTGACCTTATATATTGCTTCTGGATTTCTGTTGTTCTTGTTGTGGATATCCACAATGCATTATGGGCGGGCAGGTATTGGATATATTGTCTTTTATCTGGTGGCTTGCGTATTTATACCGGGTATTTACTACGTAGAGGTAACGGCCAATGCAAAGGCAGGAACCGTACTTAATCAGTTTTCCAACACCGAAAATATAGACGAACCTTATTTAAAAGATAAGGAGCAGACCATTTTCATTGGACATACCAGAAATTTCAATTTTTACTATTCTATAATTAATAATGAGGGGCTTGCGCTACCCAGAAAAACATATGAAGGGATATCGGCGCTTAATAATTAATAGTCATACTTAATTTATTTATTCTTTTTTATGATTTTCAAACCTAAATTTGCAACCGCTCTAATTTATAAATTAATTAAAAGCTATGCCTTAACGCTCAAAGAGGTATTTGTACTTGTACTGTTTTTAGTTTTCCTGTGTTATTTAATGTTTTCTGGTTTATTGTTCTGCTCGATTAAGGAACTTTTTATCTCTTAGTTACTTCTAATTACGACAATCAGATCTAATAAGTATTACATATTCAGGAATATGATCCGGTGTTTGTTCAAATAAATGTTGTTAAGATGGAAAGATCGAGGATTTTAATTATTGAAGAGGATGCCCAAACAAGATATAAGATTGATGAAATATTCTCCTTAGCGAAATATGAGGTTATAACTGCCTCATCAGGTAGGGAAGGGGTTGAATTATGTCGTATGCATACAATTGATTTGATTTTGTGTGGTGCCGATATGAAGGAAATGGATGGGTTTGGTGTGCTGGGTTTACTCAATAAATTTGTCGAAACAGCAGGTATCCCGTTTATGTTTTTAATCGGGCAAAATCAACACGCACATATCCGGCGTGCCATGGAGATGGGTGCAGAAGGATTTTTACTGGTGCCTTTTAACGATGCCGAATTGCTTAATACTGTACAGATAAGACTCCGGAAAAAGAAATCACAGCACGAATTATTTAAAAAAGACCTGTTTGAACTGCAACAGTTTACTTACCGGCCAGACGATTTGTATGAGTTGCATCATGTAATTAAGGCTTTGCCCGCCAGGCAAATTAAAAAAAAACACGTTGTTTATTACGAACGCGAATGGCCCAAAGGAATTTACATGGTCGTTTCGGGAAAAATAAAAACCTTTGTAAAAGACGAACAGGGGCGGGAGTTAATTACAGGTATCTTTTTGCCCAACGATTATTTTGGCCTTCAAGCGGTATTAAATGATGTAAACCGCGAAACAGCAGAGGCCATGGAAGCCTCCGAGATTATATTTATGCCATCCAGTATGGTGGATGAGCTCTTGATGAAATACCCTAAAATTGCCCGTCAGTTTATGCATATCCTGGTGCAGTATATTCACAACAGGGATACGCAACTTATTCAGCTTGGCTATTATTCCGTACGAAAGCGGGTGGCTGAAATTATTGTAAAGCTAAGCAACCGCATCAATTCAGATCAGGAGATGGGACGATTAACCATTTCGCGCAGTGATCTGGCTGCCGTAGCTGGTATTGCCAGCGAAACGCTGAGCCGTGTATTAAGCGATCTTAAAGCACAAGGCATCATCAATAAAGATGATAACGAAATCGTAATCTTAAAATCCGAAGCCCTCATGTATATGAAAAATTAATTTTACACCATACCCTGCATTGCAAGGTGAAAATTCCAAATGGTGAAAACGGTTTAATATCTGTCGAAATTCAATTTGAAAATGGAGTTACGGGGAAACGTTTGAAGATCAAAGATAACGTGAAGCATTGCGTTTTTAGATAAATTATCCCTGATTACTTTTTTTAATTAAAAGCAATTTAAATATCCTGAAAAATTTCAGGCCATTTTGAATGGTGCTGCTATGGTTCTCACCATATTAGATATAACCCGCTGAGCGGGTTATGCACTAAAGTGATAGGCTTCATTATTTTGCATGATTCTTCACACTTACAGAAAACTTACTGCCCCCTATCTTTGTTTAAAATCTTTCATCCTGTAAATTATCTTAATGAAAGTTGCGGAACCGGTGTATAAATACATCTTCTTCTATTTATCATAAAAACAATAATCCTATGAAAACAATCACCTCTAAATTCGACAAATTTTTAAGCAGTTCCACTGATCGGGAGAAAGTACAGCATGAGCCTGATTCAAGCAAAGAACAACAGCGTAATACGCCGCAGAAAACCATGCCTTTTTCAGATCAGATTGGAAATTACCAACGCAACAGGGGCATTCCCCTTAAATCATATAAGGATAGTAAAATTTACATTATAGGTAGTGGCATCGCAGGTATGGCTGCGGCCTATTATTTTATTCGTGATGGTCAGGTTCCTGCAAAAAACATCATATTTCTGGAACAATTGCATATTGATGGCGGATCATTAGATGGAGCGGGAAATGCAAAAGACGGCTACATCATCAGAGGTGGACGAGAAATGGACATGACCTACGAAAACCTCTGGGATATATTTCAGGACATTCCTGCGCTTGAAATGCCTGCACCTTATAGCGTTTTAGATGAGTATCGTTTGGTGAACGACAACGACTCTAACTATTCCAAGGCACGCCTCATTCATAACAAGGGAGAAATAAAAGATTTTAGCAAATTTGGTTTGAATAAAATAGACCAGCTCGCCATTATTAAACTGCTGCTGAAAAAAAAGGAAGAGCTGGATGACCTGACAATTGAAGATTACTTTAGTAAAACTTTCTTAAACAGTGATTTCTGGACTTATTGGCGTACCATGTTTGCCTTTGAGAACTGGCACAGTTTACTGGAATTAAAACTTTACATGCACCGGTTCTTGCATGCTATAGATGGATTACATGATTTATCATCACTGGTATTCCCTAAATATAACCAGTACGATACCTTTGTAACTCCTTTGCGTAATTTCCTGCAGGAAAAAGGTGTTAATATTCAGTTTAATACGCTCATAAATGACCTGGATATCCATATCAATACCGAAGGAAAGGTTGTAAAAAGTATTATAACTGAACAAAATGGAAAAGAGGTTAACATAGCACTGGGAGAAGAGGACTTTGTAATTGTAACCACAGGTTCTATGACCGAAGATACTTTCTATGGCGATAACAAAAAAGCACCGATCATAGCCATTGATAACAACACAAGTGGAAAGAGTGGGGGATGGAAACTTTGGAAAAACCTTGCAGCTAAGTCGGCCATTTTTGGCAAGCCAGAAAAGTTCTGCAGCAATATTGAAAAGTCTGCATGGGAATCTGCCACTTTAACCTGCAAACCTTCTGCGTTGGTTGATAAACTAAAAGAATACTGTGTTAATGATCCGTATTCCGGAAAAACAGCTACCGGTGGAATCATTACCATTACAGATTCAAACTGGTTAATGAGTTTTACC
>JASLGV010000075.1 GCA_030149995.1 Pedobacter sp. | reverse complement strand
AGTTTGGAAAAAATAGCTAAGAAGAAGCCTAAAAAATATAAAATAAGGCCTCTTTTTATTGCTTTTATAATGGTTTTTTTATGTGCAGCCGGGTCTTCCTTGCTGCTGCTCATGGCAAAGGCAATCGAAACACCCACAATCCATAAAAAGAAAGGAAAGATTAAATCTGTGGGGGTACATCCATGCCATTCTGCATGTTCGAGCGGAGCGTAAATGGCACCCCAGTTACCCGGATTGTTTACTAAAATCATTGCTGCAACTGTCAGCCCTCTGAAAAAGTCGAGCGAAAGCAATCGCTGTTTAGGTTGGTTCATTACTGGATTGTTTGGTTAAGAAGAACCTAAATTAAAATAATGTTTGTATAAAAGAAAATAAAAGGCCTAAACAAAAAAAAACGTTCTGCCGTATGACAGAACGTTTTATAAAAACAAAAGTTATTTTATTCGTCTTCAAATTTCCAGCGTACAAAAGCCTCCATAGCTTCGTATTCTGCCAGACCCAGCTCGTCGTATGCCTTCGCTGTTTCCCGGTTTCTATCTTCGGCACGTTGCCAGAATTCCCGGGCATCATCGCCTGGAAATACCGCACGGTCTTTTTGGCTCTGGTGTTTGAAAATAGCATATTTTTTACGCTCAAGTTCCTGCGGACTGATTGGCACGGCCATTTCGATCTCGTAGGTTTCAAATTCGTGCCATGCACCACGGTACATCCACAACCAGCAATCTTTAGCCCAGCTTTCGGTTTTGCGTAAACGTTTAAGTGCCTCGAGAATAATGTTAAAACACACCAGATGTGTTCCATGCGGATCCTCAAAATCGCCGGCAGCAAAAACCTGGTGTGGCTTTACTTTTTGAAGCAAGTCAATGGTGAGTTCTATATCTAAATCCGTTACAGAGTTTTTCTGAACCTTGCCGCTTTCATAAAAGGGTAAGGCCATAAAATGGATGTGGTCATCTTCCAGTCCACAGTAGCGCGCACCGGCAATTGCTTCCCCTTTTCTAATCAGGCCTTTTACCGTTTGTATTTCAGGAGTATCGATCTGGTTTGGTTTTTTCTGCTCCATAAAAGCACGCATATCATTATACAGTGTTTTTATTTTGCTGTTGTCCAATCCCATTTTTTCGGCAAAATCCACGTTGAATTCAACGAAACGCAGTGCATCATCATCCCAAACGGCTGTATTGCCCGAGGTTTGATAAGCTACATGTACATCATGTTTCTGGTCTGCCAGCCTGATAAAGGTTCCACCCATCGAAATTACATCATCGTCCGGATGCGGAGAAAATATGATAACCCGTTTTTTTGCTGGCTCGGCTCTCTCAGGCCGTTGAGAATCGTCTGCATTTGGTTTTCCACCCGGCCAGCCCGTAATGGTGTGTTGAAGTTTATTGAAAATATGAATGTTTATGTTGTAAACCGGCCCTTTTTCTGTGGCCAGTTGTGCCATACCATTGTTGTTATAATCGTCTTCTGTTAATTTTAAAATTGGTTTTTTCAGGGTGTTTGCCAGCCAGATTACCGCTTTACGGATCAATGCATCTGTCCACACACAATCATTTACCAACCAAGGGGTGTTGAAACGTGTAAGTTCAGAGGCAGCAGGTTGATCCAGAATAAACTCTACATTATCTGATAACTGAAGGAAGGTAGCAGGTACTTCTCCCGAAATTTCTCCTTCAACAGCTTTTTTAATGATGGAAGCTTTTTTACGGCTCCAGGCCATCAGGATAATTTCGCGTGCTTTGAAGATGGTGCCAATGCCCATTGTAATGGCTTTGGTTGGTACGAAAGATTTTCCTCCGAAATCGCGTGCAGCATCCCGGCGTGTTAAATCATCAAGGGTTACCAGGCGTGTACCGGAGTTGGGTGCAGAACCAGGTTCGTTAAATCCGATGTGACCTGTACGACCAATACCCAGAATCTGGATGTCCAGACCGCCTAAATCACCAATTTTCTTTTCGTAAGCCAGACAGAAAGCCGGAATATCATCTAAAGCCAGCGTGCCATCCGGAATGTGAACATTTTTTCTGTCAATATCGATATGATCGAAAAGGTTTTCGTTCATAAATGTTACATAACTCTGTACCGAATTTGGCTGCATCGGATAGTATTCATCCAGATTAAAAGTTATAACATTTTTAAAACTTAACCCTTCTTCTTTATGCAGTCTTACCAGTTCGGCATAAACTGCAATTGGGGTAACACCTGTTGCTAAGCCCAGTACGGCAGGTGCATTGTTTGCCTGTTTGGTTTTGATAATATTGGCAATGCGATGCGCAACATTAACCGAGGCAATTTTTGGATTTTCAAATACGCTAACGGGAAGTTTTTCGAAGCGTGTTTCCTCCAGTAAATTTAATCTAGCCATTTTTTCTTATATGGATTTTGATGTACGGAGCAGTAAATATAGGCAGTTATACCCGAACTTTGCTAAAGGTTTTTTACTTTTATTTTTTTATGCACAGCAAGAGTGTAAATCAATAAACGTTTGATTATCTTGATGAAATATTACAAATGAACGCGCAAATACAGGCACTCTACTTAAGGGCAAATAAGGATAAACGGTTAGTTATTGGACTGATGTCTGGTACCTCTATGGATGGGTTGGACATTGCTTTATGTGCCATATCAGGAAGCGGGAAAGAAACATCGGTAGAAGTACTTCAATTTAAAACAGCCAGCTATACGGCAGATTTTAGGGCAAAAATAAAAGCCATTTTTTCGAAAACGGAAGTAAACCTGCAGCTTGTGTGTTTAATGAACGAGCACATTGCAAGGGTACATGCTCAGCTGATCAATGAAGCAATTGAAGAATGGGGATATAAATCTCACGATATCGATTTTATAGCAAGCCACGGGCAAACTATTTTTCATGCACCCCAATCTTTGCACAAACTGCCCGATTACCCAAATGGTACTTTGCAGATTGGCGATGGCGATCATTTGGCTGTGAAGACCGGTATTATTACGCTTTCAGATTTCAGGCAAAAACACCTGGCTGCTGGTGGGGAAGGCGCGCCCCTTGCCGTTTATGGCGATTATCTTATTTTTTCAAAAAAGGGAGAAAACCGAGTGATGCTTAATATTGGCGGCATTGCCAACTTTACTTACCTGCCAGGTTCAATGGATGCAACAGCTGTTTTTTCAACAGATGTTGGGCCGGGTAATACCCTTATGGATCAGTATGTGCAAAAATATTATAATCAGTTTTACGATGCAGATGGCGCAATAGCTCTTTCCGGTACATTAAACGAAGGCTTATTAAAAGCTTTGCTGGAGGAGGATTTTTTTGAAGCGCCTTTGCCTAAAACAACGGGTCCCGAGCTTTTTAGCCTTGATTACCTGTATCTGGCGCAGAAAAAATCTTCTACCAAACATTTAAAACCTGAGGATGTAATGGCTACATTGTGCCATTTTTCGTGCAGGTCTATCGTAGCAGCCATCGGGAAATGTTTTGGCGAAGCAGGTGGCTACAGTATTTATATAAGCGGTGGTGGCATGCATAATCCAATGCTAACCGGTTTACTGAAAGCCTCTTTACCGCAAGCCGTTTGGTTAACAACAGCCAGCCTTAATGTACATCCGGATGCAAAAGAAGCAGTCCTTTTTGCGGTTCTTGCAAATGAAAGTTTATGTGGTAATCCGATCGGTTTTGGCAGCCGGCAAGGCGTACCATCCGTTTGTATGGGGAAGATAAGTTTGCCGGCTTAAATAAAAGGCTTTATAGTAGAAAGTTACAGGATTTGTAAATTTTTGCTTTTGTATCCCGATAGGGCATCATCTTCCTCATTTAACTCGGTAATGAGGTAGTCAATGCTTTCTATGGTACACACACGTAAGCGAAGTACAATATCTAATTTTTCTGAAATACAGAGAATGGCTGCTTTTTTAGAAGCCGCAAACATGGTCTTTTTAAGCTGGTTAATTTCCCAGTCTGTATCAGTTAATCCCTCCTTTGGATGGATGGCACTGGTACCCATCAGGCATAAATCGGCTTTAATTTCTGAGAGCTGGTTTATGACGTGCCCCCCATAGGTAATCTGCGAATTTTTAGAAAATGAACCACCGATTAAAATAACCTCTAAATTATTGTATTTAGACAGTTCTACCGCCACCATCGGACTGATGGTAAAAAAGGTTGCCTGTAAATTTTGAGGCAGCTGTTTAACAAACTCTAAAACCGTGGTGCCGCCTCCGGTTAAAATCACCATTCCGTCCTTAACCAGGTTGATGGCTTTCTTTGCAATAACAATTTTACTTTCTTTCGCATACACCGTACTGTCGTCGAAAGAAGAGTGGTAAGATTTGGATAAAGCGCCCCCGTGTACCTTAAAAAGCCGGCCTTCATCTACCAGTTCCTGTAGGTCCCTTCTAATGGTGTCTTCCGAAACATTAAGTTGCTGAACAAGATCTGAAGTCAGTACCCGGTTGTGCAGATTGATCTGGCGCATGATGAAATCGTGCCGTTCTTTTTTGAGCATAAGGTTATTCGTTTACACGAATGTATAAAAGATTTTTAAATTCTCAACGACATGCGTGTTTGTGCGTTTGTTTGCGATAATTTTTTGTAATTGAGTGACGCTTTTTATGTTAAATAGTTTTTTTATTGAAAAACTATTGTCATATTAGCTATAGATATTAGAAAACTTGCGTTAATTTGCGTGTTTCAAACAACAAAAAACCAAACAATTAATTTAACCAAATTGAAAGTCTTTATGAAAAAAAAGCTACTACTAATTTTTATTGGTACGTTTCTTTTGCTGGCGCAAGCCATTGCGCAGCAAATTACCATTTCCGGTAAGGTAACTTCGGCAGATGGGCCTGTACCAGGCGCTTCCATCCGGGTAAAAGGGACTACGGTGGTTACACAAACCAATGCAGATGGAAATTACACCATCAAAGCAGTAAAAGGTGATGTGCTGAGTATTTCCTATATAGGATACAGAACGCAGGAAAAAACGGTTGGCGACGCGGCCACCATTAATGTTGCCTTGGTTACCGATGCCAGTAACCTGGACGAGGTGATTGTAACCGGACAGGGTATTACAAGATCTAAAAAAGCAATGGGTTATGCTGCACAAACCTTAAAAGGCTCTGAAGTGGCGGATACCCAACGTGAGAACTTTTTAAATGCCTTACAAGGTCGTGTTGCCGGTGCAGTTATTACACCAACAACCGGAACACCAGGTGCTTCTTCTCAGATCGTTATTCGTGGTGGGGTATCATTGGACGGTGATAACCAGCCTTTATTTGTGGTAGATGGATTGCCTATCTCAAACAAAACGTTTTCAGATTACAGCTTGGTAGGACAGGGAAGTTTTAACCGTAACAACGATTATGGTAACCGAGCCATGGATATTAATCCGGAAGAGATTGAATCGATCACCATCTTAAAAGGACCGGAAGCCGCTGCTTTATATGGTACCGAAGGAGCATCAGGCGCGGTGGTTATCACCACAAAAAGAGCCAAGGCAGGAACAGCAAGAGTAACGTACAGCAACTCTTTCAGAGTTGAAAATGCATACCGTTTCCCGGATATTCAAACGGTTTACGGTGGTGGTGCTGGCGGTATTTTCGACGAAGAAGTGCGTACACGTACCTATTTTGGTGCCAAGTACCCGGCTGACCGTAAAATTTATGATAACGTAGGTAACTTCTACAAAACCGGTTTTACTCAAAAACACAATGCTTCAATAGAAGGTGGTTCTGAAAAACTTTCGGTGAGAACCAGTTTAGGTTATACCGATCAAAGCGGATACCTGCCAAGTACAGGTTATAAAAGTTTGAATTTTAAATTAAGCGGCGTATCTAAAATTAGCGATAAGTTAAGTTTAAATGCTTCGATCAACTTTATTTCTTCTAAAACGGATAAAATCTACAAGGGAACAGGAAGTGCCATGCTGAGTGCCCTTTCATGGCCTTTGGTTGATGATATGCGTAACTACATCGATCCGCAAACAGGCGGACGCAGAACCATTACCGGAAGTTTATCCGGCGAGCTGGATAACCCTTATTGGGCCATCAACAAAAACCCGAACTGGGATAAGCTGAACAGGGTTATCTCGAACGTTGGTTTAGACTATACACCAACCAAGTGGTTCTCCCTTACAGCAAGAGGTGGTGCAGATATGTATACGCAAACGGGTTTGTCAGCTTATCATCCACAATCTTATCAGGCTAATGTAAGCGGAACAGCTTATTCAGGTGGCGGTATCAATACCTATACCAATGTTAAAAGATTGTTTAACTCATCTGTTGTTGGAACGTTCAGAAAAGATTTCGGTAAATTTAAACCCGTCCTTCGTATTGGCGGCGATTTAATGGACGATTCGGATGAGACAAATGCACTGTTTGGAACCCGTTTTTACGAGCAGGATTTCTACAGTATCAACAACACCGATCCAACCACACAACGTGCTGCTTATACCAATAAAATCAAACGTAAAGTGGGTGCTTTTGCACAGGCTGAGTTGGGTTATGATGAAATCGTGTATTTGACCTTAACAGGCAGACAGGATTACTCTTCTACCTTGCCGCTCGCAAACTATAACTTTTTCTACCCGGCAGCCTCTTTGAGTTTCGTGTTTTCAGACCTGAAAGCCGTTAAAGAACATGCAAAATGGTTATCATTCGGTAAATTAAGAGCTTCTTATGGTCAATCTGGTAAAGATGCACGCGAAGCCTATATAACCAAAACAAAACTGGTTGCTCAAACAACCACCGGTGGTGGATTTGCAACAGATGTAACGGCTGGTAATCCAAACCTGGTTGCTGAGTTTACCACTTCGAAAGAGGGCGGTATGGAATTGGGATTCTTTAACAACCGTTTATCTTTTGATTTCTCTATTTATGAAAACGTTTCAGACAAACAAATTACAGCACCTCGTTTAAGTTATGCAACCGGGGCGATTTTGGGTTACATCAACAGTGGTAAAATCCGTAACAGAGGTTTTGAGTTAATGGTAAAAGGTACGCCGATTAAAAATACCAATTTTAGCTGGGATATCTCTGCCAATATTTCGCGCAATCGCGGCCGTATTTTATCATTACCTGCCGGACAGGATGTATTCTATTTATCAGATACCTGGTTAACAGACAATGCAAGGGCTCAGTATTCTGTGGGTTCATCGCTTTTATCTATTGCTGGTTTGAACTACTTACGTAACAATGCCGGTCAGATCCTGATCAACCCAGCTAATGGAATGCCGATCAAGGATACCAACTTTACCAATATGGGGGATAGAACACCTGATTTTACTGCCGGTATTACTAATAGTTTCACGTACAAAAACTTCAATCTTTCTTTCTTACTTGATATTAAAAAAGGAGGAGATATTTACAATGCAACAGAAGAGTATTTGTACATAAGAGGTCTATCTAAATTAAGTTTAGACAGGGAAACACCGCGGATTATTCAGGGCGTATTTAGAGATGGCCTGGAAAATACAGCCAACCCAACCAAAAATAACATTGTGGTTATACCTTATATCACAACTGCTTATTACTCTACTTATTTC
>JASLGV010000065.1 GCA_030149995.1 Pedobacter sp. | reverse complement strand
TTTTAGAGGCAAGCCTGTTATGGCAGCTTTAAGATCTTTATGCTCTGAAAGTTTCATTTAAAAAGGATTGGCATGAATGTATTTTTCCCACTCCCAGGCCGAATGCATCATCTCATTAATATCCAATTGGGCGTTCCAGCCCAATACTGTATTTGATTTATGCACATCGCCATAAATCTGTACAATATCACCCGCTCTGCGTGGCCCTATCTGGTAATCAAGCTTCTGGCCCGTAGAAGTTTCGAAAGCTTTAATAATTTCCAGTACCGAAAATCCTTTTCCGGTGCCCACATTAAATACCTCATAATTATCGGATGCCTGCTGGCTTTCAAGTCGTTTAATAGCTGCAACATGCGCTTTGGCAAGATCCACTACATGTATGTAATCGCGAATGGCAGAACCATCCGGTGTATCGTAATCCGTTCCGTATACCGTTATCGGACCGCGTTTTCCAATGGCAGACTGGGTAATAAAAGGTACCAGGTTTGCAGGTATACCATTCGGCAGCTCGCCAATCAGGGCAGTACTATGCGCACCTACCGGATTAAAATACCGCAATGCGATGACATTTAAATCGGGTGTTACAGCAGCCGTTTCCTGTAAAATTTCTTCGGCAATCTGCTTGGTATTGCCATAAGGCGATTCTGCTTTCTTTACCGGAGCCAGTTCCGTTACCGGTAACTGATCTGGTTGCCCATATACCGTACAAGATGAAGAAAAAACGAAATTAATCTTCCTGTTAAAGGCCGTCAGGAGATTAATCAGGCTGTAAAAATTATTTTTATAATATTTAAGCGGTTGCTGTACCGATTCGCCCACCGCTTTGTAAGCAGCAAAATGAATAATGCCATCTATATCGGTATTGTTTTGTGCAAAATCCAGCACCGCCTTTTCATCCTGTAAATCCAGCTCATAGAAAGAATGCCAAACACCGGTAATGGCATGTAACTGGTTTAAAATTTTAACGTTTGAATTGGAAAGATTATCAACAATTACAACTTCGTAGCCTGCATTGTGCAACTCTACAACCGTATGCGAACCAATATATCCGGTGCCACCGGTAACCAATATTTTTGCCATTATTAACGATTAAATGTAGTAAAATCTTTATGTTCTATTTTTGCCAGGGCATCAGCCGGTAAGGATTTGAAATACTCGTACGTAATTTTAAGCCCTTCTGCCCGGTCCACTTTAGGCGACCAGTTCAGTAAGGTTCTGGCTTTGGTAATGTCAGGTCTGCGCTGCTTGGGGTCATCCTGCGGAAGCGATTTATACACAATTTTCTGTGTAGTGCCGGTTAACTTAATAATCTCCTCGCAAAACTGTTTGATGGTAATTTCATCCGGATTTCCGATGTTTACAGGCTGTGCATAGTCAGACATCAGCAAACGGTAAATACCTTCAATCAGATCATCTACATAACAGAAAGAACGGGTCTGGTTACCATCACCAAACACAGTTAAATCCTCCCCTCTCAATGCCTGACCAATAAAAGCAGGTAAAACCCGTCCATCGTTCAGCCGCATCCTCGGACCATAGGTATTAAAAATACGTACAATACGGGTTTCCACTCCATGAAAAGTATGGTAAGCCATGGTAATGGCTTCCTGAAAACGCTTCGCCTCATCATAAACGCCCCGCGGACCTACCGGGTTTACATTGCCCCAGTATTCTTCGGGCTGGGGGTTTACATTTGGATCGCCATACACTTCTGATGTAGAAGCAATCAGCATCCGCGCGCCTTTATTACGGGCAAGGCCCAATAAATTATGTGTTCCCAACGAACCAACTTTAAGGGTCTGAATGGGTATTTTTAAATAATCAATCGGACTTGCCGGGGATGCGAAATGCAGGATGTAATCGAGCGTACCCGGTACATACACAAATTTAGATACATCGTGGTTGTAAAACTCAAAGTTTTCAAGCTTAAACAGATGTGAAATATTAGCCAGGTCACCTGTAATCAGGTTATCCATGGCAATTACGTGGTAATCTTCTTTTATAAAACGATCGCAAAGGTGCGAACCTAAAAATCCGGCAGCTCCCGTAATCAGTATTCTTTTACGTGCTTTGCCCGATGTTTGTGCTGGTTCTGCGTTGCTTTCGTGTTGAGGTGCCTGCTCCATGTGTGTATTCAATTTGCTTTTCTTTAAGAGAAGGTTAATGGCTTATCTTTTTCCGGCCAATACTGTTATAATAATAGCCCAGATCGGTCATTTTTTCTAAATCATATAAATTACGTCCGTCAAAAATAATCCGGTTGATGAGCAGTTTTTCAATCTTATCGAAATCCGGATTCCGGAATACAGACCATTCTGTTGCAATCAGTAGGGCATCGGCATTTTCCAGTGCTTCATATTGATTGGCAGCATATTTTACTTTATCGCCAATGGCATTTTTAACATTGTTCATCGCTTCGGGATCAAATACCGTTACCGTGGCACCATTTCTGGTCAGGGCATCAATGATATACAAAGCAGGTGCTTCGCGGATATCGTCTGTTTCCGGCTTAAAAGCCAGTCCCCATAAAGCAAAATGCTTTCCTTTAATATCACCCCGGTAATAATCCAACACTTTATCGACCAGGATGGTTTTCTGGCGTTCGTTAACTTCCATCACAGATTTTAAAATCTGAAAATTGTAACTATAATCGTCAGATGACTTTACAAGAGCTTGCACATCTTTCGGGAAACATGAGCCTCCATATCCAACACCGGGAAAAAGAAAACGCTTGCCAATGCGGTCGTCTGAACCAATGCCTCTGCGCACGGCATCTACATCGGCCCCTACCCGCTCGCACAGGTTGGCGATTTCGTTCATAAAAGTGATTTTTGTCGCCAAAAATGAGTTGGCTGCATATTTCGTCAGTTCTGAAGAACGTTCGTCCATAAACAGGATCGGGTTGCCCTGACGCACGTATGGCGCATATAAATCAGCCATTATTTTGCGGGCTTTTTCACTCTGGGTACCCAACACCACGCGGTCTGGTTTCATAAAATCTTCTACCGCCACACCTTCTCTTAAGAACTCGGGGTTTGATACCACATCTACCTCAACAGAAGTATTTTCGGTAAAAACAGCTTTCACCTGATCGGCTGTGCCAACCGGAACCGTAGATTTGTTAACGATGATCTTATATTCGGTAATCAGCTTTGAAATGTCTTTTGCGGCGCCTAAAATGTAAGAAAGATCGGCTGCTCCATCACCTCCGGGAGGCGTGGGCAAAGCCATAAAGATAATCTGCGCTTCTTTCACAGCATCTGCCAGCACCGTTGTAAAAACCAAACGTCCCTGGTTAATGTTACGGTGAAAAAGAAGATCCAGTCCGGGCTCATAAATGGGCACTTCGCCGTTCTGCATCTGTTTTACCTTTGCCTCGTTTATATCGACACAAATTACATCGTTACCAGTTTCGGCTAAACACGTTCCGGTAACCAAACCTACATATCCTGTACCAATTACGGCTATCTTCATCTATTTTAAGCTTTTTAAAAATATTCGTTTTATATTGGCACGAAGATAAGAATTTATTACACTCCATGCTGCTGCTTTACACCTTAGGAATTAGATTTTACGGCCTTATTATCTGGATATTTTCATTTTTTAATGAGAAGGCCAGGTTCTTTTTCAAAGGCCGCCAACATATTTTCGAGCAGATTGCCAGCAAGATAAATCCGGCCGATGCAGCTATATGGTTTCATTTTGCCTCCCTGGGCGAATTTGAGCAGGGCCGCCCGGTACTC
>JASLGV010000031.1 GCA_030149995.1 Pedobacter sp. | reverse complement strand
CATCTTTTTAATCATGGCTTCTGTTTCTTTTGAGTAGCCATTCTTTTTAAGCTCTGATGCAATATCCATTTTACCGAAAACCAGTAAAGACAACTTAACCTCGGGTGCTGTTTTATGCAAAATTTGCAGCGTTCTAACATCAAACGACTGAATAATAAAACGGCCTTTGATGTTTTTACTGTTAATTACATCCATCATGGTTTTAACAAAAACGTCTGGCAAAGGATTGTATATGCCATCGCCTACAACAGAAGTCTTGGTTTCGATGTTGTAATATACCGGCTTCAAATGATTTACTTTTACATAAGCCTCCACGCTGTCTATTAAATCTGATAAGAGCGGTTTATGCGTTTTCATTTTTACCTGTTGCGGAAATGCAAGGTAAGGCCTGCTTCCGGAATCAAAACGACTGATGCTGTCGTACGTCATTTTAAATAAAGCCATATCTTTTTCCTCCTCTTTTGTCACGTCAGAACCATCCGGTTTACGCATAAAGTTCGATGACATATAAGGATCGTGAGAAACCACAACTTTACCATCGCGGGTAATTGCAAGATCCAGCTCAAGGGTTCTGGCACCAAGTTTAACGGCATTTATCATTGCTGGAATGGTATTTTCGGGCATTAAAGCCATTCCACCACGATGCCCCTGCACATCTAACTTTTGCTGTCCGTAAGCAGTACCAGCCAGCAGCATACTTGTTAATATGAATAATCTTTTCATTGTTTTGTCTTGTTTAAGTTTTTAAAATCAGGTCTTTTTCAATAAATTATTTTAGGATCCACATCACCCCATTTACATCATCCACGTTTCCATATTGTGCAATGGCTGCATTGTAATGATCTGTATTTGCAGACTGTTCTGCCGCAAAATATTTATAGCGTAAAGCAATTTTTCCGTTGTTACCGTTTCCAACGCCTGTTCTAAAAACAGGGAAGCCTGTGCGTCTCCAGTTGAAATAAGCTTCCAGGCCACTGTTGAGGAAAAATGCAACGTATTTCTGTTCAATGATTTGTTGTAAGCCTGCTGCATTATTGCCGGCATATTTTACAGCTGGCTGGGCATAATAGGTACTATAGTCTACATTTACCGTATTACTTACATAAGGACCATTTACCGAAACGCCCAAAGGAAGTGAATAAACGGTCATAGCTCCTTTATCCGGAATGCCATAAAATGCCATCGAAGATTTAATCCCCTCATTGTAATAAGCTTCTGCATCCCCCAGCGGTCCGCCTGATACCCATCCGCGGTTGATTGCTTCTGCTATATTGAAGCACATTTCGGTATAATTGATAATGGCAGTCGGTTCGCCGGTATAACCCGAATAATAACGGTACCTGTTGATGTAGCTGAGCTTACCGCCACCATTCTGACTGGCAAGTACGCCCATATCCAGCCCAATGTTTCCGCCCTGAAAAGAAGCAAAATCAGTAGGGCTTCCACCTGCTGTAACCAAACCCGGTGCAGGATCGGTTGTTACAAAAACCCTTGGATCCTTGTTCGCAGTAAGTAATCCAACATACGTATCGGCACTGTTGTTTAAAGCACCATTGGCAAATGTTTCTTTATTTAAAGGATACCGGTTGGTTGGGTTTAACCAGGTATATTTAAGATCATTGCTGCTGCTTTTCATAATCGGATAAGTAGCCGGATCTGATAAAATGGTTGCAAACTGTTGTGCAACTTTAAGGTCTGCATCGCCAACTTTTTTACTCAGGTGGATCAGCAACCTTAACCTGTATGTATTTACAACTCGCTGCCAGGCACGCAGGTCGTTGCCAAAATACATATCGCCACTCAAAGAAGTGTTGTTCTTATTGATAAGGGCTGTAAGATCTTTATTTGCATCATCCAATAAACTCAGACTGGTCATAAAAATCGTTTTCTGGCTGTCGTATACCGGTTTAAGGTTTTTTTGTCCTTTAAGTGCATCAGACATGGGCAGATCACCCATTTGCAGACTCATTTTGGTAAAAAAGTAAGCCCTGAAAAACTTGCCCAACGCATGATAAGGATTCAGGTCGTCTGCACCTGCAAGTACGGCCTGGTTTTCCATGTTTACAACATTGGTCAGTATCGGATACAGGTTACTACCCGAATCAAAATTATACTGATTGTTACCGAAATAAGAATTGTTCTGAAGCTGGTACTGGTTTGTTCTGTCCGCTTGTGATCCGGGTGCTTCCAGCATGCTGTTTAAAATACTGTTTAGCAACAGCGACGCAGGCACGGCTGTTGGCTTATTAGGATTTAAATACAGATCCTGAAAATCCTTTTTACAACCTGAACATACGACAACCGCAAACAGAATCAGCATCCATCCGCTTTTAATATATCTCTTCATTTGATCAATTTTAAAATACAACATTTAGGTTCACACCATAGCGCCGTGTGGTTGGTGTTTGAAGCGTTGAAGCTCCGAGGGCCGAATTGAACTGTTCGATATCGATACCTTTGTACTTATTATCTTTATAGAAATACAACAGGTTCCGGCCTAATACAGAAATGGTAGCTCTTTTAACCGACAATTTCTTAAGCCATTCCTGAGGCAGATCATAACCAATTACCACTTCGCGTAGTTTTGCATACGTTTTACTTACCAGCATACCTTCCTGTACCTGTCCATAATATTGAGTTGCCCACGATTGAACCGTACTGGTAGCTGTATTTTTGGTAAACTGCAGTTCGTTGTAATTGGTAATATTTCCGAAATTATCGTACTTGATTGGCACCCCGTTTGAAACCTGCACACCATCGCCTACATATGTACCTTTGTAATTGGCAACACCGGCATTGGCATCGTCGTCAAGCCTTGATTTACCAATGGCACCTTCTACTGTTGCTATGTTTGCACCACCTTGCATGGTTAATGAGTAAAGCCTGTCGGATATTTTTCCGCCTACACTGCCATCAAATTGAAAACTGAACGAAAAGTTTTTATAGGCAAATCTGTTTCCAATTGACCAGGCAAAATCGGCATTCATATATCCCAAAAACTGGTTTACCGGATTTTTTAAGGGTTTACCGCCGGCGTCGTACACAATCTGTCCGTCGGGTGCTTTTACAAATCCCGAAGCATATAATTTATCGGTTCTGTCGCCTTTCTGAAAGAAGGTATTGTAATAGGTCTGACCAGGAGGCAATTCGAGGTAAGTATCTTTAAATGTAGACCAGTTGGCATTTACATCCCACGAAAAATCGTGTGTTTTAACAGGCGTAGCGGTTAAAGTCAGCTCCAAACCTTGTTTCTTCGTTTTCAGCGCATTGATATAATAAGTGGCATAACCGGTTGTAGGCGAAATTGCATTCGCTAAAATCTGTGGACCATCAATATACTGGAAAAATGTACCGCTCAGCCCGATCCTGTTTTTCAGCACGCGTACATCCATTCCTTCTTCAAAGGTTTTACGGTTAAAAGTTTTGATGTTTGGATCAAAAATACTGGTCGAAGAAGTAGCAGCCGTAATGTTGTTATAAGGTTTATTGGTAGAAAACACCGATTGCAGGGAGTAATCTGGTCCTCCATACGGGCTCATGTAATTGTTTCCGTAAGCAGAAAATGCTGTATTCAGTGTACCGGCTGTTGAACCGGCCAGCGTTGTGTAAACGTTATATGGTGTAGCCCCGATGCTGGTGGCCGTTGCATCGCCGTGTACCGTTGCAAATGACCCCCTGATTTTCAGGTAAGAGATGAAGGATGGTAATTTGATATAATCCGAAACCACAGAAGCTACCGATACACTTGGATAGAAATAAACATTACGTCCTTCCGGCAAAGCCGATGATTTATCAACCCTTCCAGTAGCAGATATCGTTGCATATTTTCCAACAGAGGCATCCAACGATGCATAGGCACTAATTACCCGCATTTTCGACCTGAAATTATTGGTCATTAAGGTATTGAGTGAGTTGTTAAAATTATACACATTTGGAATCACCAGGTAATCTGTCGATGCAAAATTTGAATTATAATTAAAGTTTCGCATGCTGCTTCCAACCAAACCAGAAAGATTAATCAACTTTGTTGGATTGTAATTATAGTTTAACTGCACATCAGAGTTGTTCTCAAACATGTTTCTCCGGTCTTCCCGGTAATCGCCCTGTCCGAGTGTTCTTGCATAAGTAAAGGCGCCCCAAGGCATTTTCTCGGTTCTTACAAGCGAATAAGTAGTAATCTGCGAGCGGCCTGTCAGGTTTAAGTGATCGTCAATTTTATAGTTGAGGGAAAGATATCCGTATACATCTGTCTTATCGTGACTTCTGGTCCAGTCTTCCACCATCATCCACGGGTTGTTATAATGTACATGTTCTGGAAAAACGATCTGCTGGTTTGTTTTTCCCGGTGCCCACTTATTTCTGATATCCGGCGAATCGACATTCCATTCATCGCCCGTCCATACGGATAAGTTGTAGATTAAACTGTTGGGACCATAAGTAACATCCGGAACATTATCTGAATAGGTTTTGCTGAAATTTACATCCGAATTGAATGTCAGGCGCTTCGAAATCTGATAGGTAACCGAGTTGTTGAAGTTAAAAATGTTTAACCCTGTGTTGGGTACAATTCCCTTTTGATTGGATTCTGAAACAGAAAAACGCATGGCATACTTATCGCCTGTTGCAGAAAGGGCAATGTTATTGGTTGTCTGAAAACCCGGGCGTAAAAAACGATCCAGATTGCTTTTTCCATCTACATAACCGCGGTTTAAATAAGGTTCTGGTTTGATGTTCCCGGTATAGGTAAGGTCGCCGAATTTTGTGGTATAAGTTTGTCCGGGTGTATACAAACCATCGTATTGAGGGATCAGCTGTCCTCTGAACCTTGGGCCCCATAACTGATATTGTGCATCCTGTAAACCACCGCCAAAACCGTCGGCATAGGCATACTGACCGTACATACCTCCTCCATATTCGTGTTGTGTTTTTGGCACAGCGATAAAACCTTTATCAACAGAATTGGTAGAGTTAACTTCTACGGTTATACCTTTTTCTTTTTTTGCCTTTTTTGTTGTGATTAATATGGCACCATACTGTGCACGGCTACCGTATAAGGCTGCTCCTGCAGGACCTTTCAGCACTGTAAATGTTTCAATATCATCAGGACTTAAGTTGTAGGTATCCGAACTAATCGGCACACCATCTATTACAAATAAAGAAATCTGGTTACCACGTAAAAGCAAGGATGGTGCGCCAAGCAATTCTGCATTCATGGCTACAGAAAGTCCTGCAACTTTACCTGTAAGCCCGGTAATCGGGTTGGAATCCCGTGCTTTAACCAGGTCTTCTCCTTTTACCTCTTGTACAGCGTAACCAATTTTCCTGGTTTCTTTCTTTACACCCAATGCCGTAACCACAACTTCCTGCAGGTTTGCAGCTGAAGGATGCATGCTTACCTGTAATACATTACCTGTTCCAGCCTTAACCTGGTAAGCACTTACAACCTGTTTATCATATCCGATGTAGCTGAATATGAGATCATATTTTGTTCCAGCCTTTAAATCGCCAAAGTAAAAATTTCCGTTGGCATCGGATGTGGTGGTCTTAAAATCAGCTTGTCCGGATGGTTTTAACTGAACCGTTACCCCAACCATTGATACGCCGGTTTCATCTTTAATCTGACCGCTTAAAGAACCTTGCTCCTGAACAACCGGGATCACTTTGATCATACGGTTTACCTGTTTGAACTCCACCTGCGATTCTTCGCGGATTTTATTAAACACTTCTATAACGGGTACATTTTTAACGTTGATGGGTGCAGAAGGTTTCAGGCCAACTTCGGGCGAGTAGGTAAAGGTCAGATCAGACTGTTTTTTAATTTCATTAAATACCTCTTCCAAGGTAACATTCCTCAAATTTAAGGTTACATTGGTACCTTTTAAATCCTGAGATTTCACTTCACTGGCCTGAAGCATTCCAACAAGGAATAACATCAGAAAGACCATAAAAAAAGTGAACCTCGTCATGTTATAAATTAATTTTATTGCATTTCTTTTCGTAGAATTGTGCATGGCTTTTAAATAGTTTGTCATTTTGCATAATCATGAATTATTAACGGCTTTTTGGGCGGGCTGGTGGTACAGTCCGCTCTTCTTTGCCTGAATTTTAAAGTCTTTACTTTCTCAAATTGTCCTCCTTTTTTTAAAAATTACTTCCAAACCTTTACAGTCTTATCTTTAATCTGGTAGTTAAAATCGCCTGCCGAAAGAACTTTCATTACATTTTCCAGCGTTTCATTTTGCTGTTCCAGTGTATATCTTTTTTGCAGTAACTGCGGGTCTGTTATCTCAAATTTTACCCCATACCATCTTTCTAATCGCAAGCTTATAACACGGAGGGTTTCATACCTGAAGTACAGGGTATTACGCAACCATGCCGGCGAATAAGTACCTTCGCTTACAGGTGTTCCAAATTGATCGTTGTGGTCGTTATAAATAATGCCCTGCCCTTTTTCGAGCATCACCTGATTCTGTCCATTGGATACAGCTACTTTACCACTGCTAACATTCACCGCGGCCTGCTCATCTGAGGCATACGCCCGCACATTAAAACTCGTTCCAAGCACCTGTATCTTTAATTTTCGGGTATGGATTAAAAAAGGCTTGTCTGGATTATGGGTTACTTTAAAAAAGGCTTCTCCCTCTAATTCCACCTCGCGGCTATTGCCTTTAAAGTGTGCAGGATAGCGCAATACACTTGCATTTCCCAGCCAGATCTTTGTTCCATCTGCCAGGGTAATGGATTTCCGTTCGGCAACGGCTGTTTTGAGCGAAAGCTGCGCGGTTGTTGCCTTTTGCTGATTATAATAAATACCCAGGGCAACAGAACTGACGATCAGAATTAATGCTGCTATGCGTATAAAAGACTTTGTTGCTGGAAAAAACGGGTACCGGTAGCGGGGATTCTTTTCCTTTCGGGCCGCTGCCGCTATGCTGGCCTTCGCCGCATTTAAGATGCTTTTTTCCTTTGCACTGCCCAGCGGAAAATCGTCTTCACCGTTAAAGGAAAAATACCAGCGTAGTACTTTTTGTTCTTCTTCCGGGGTACACTTGTTCTCCAGATATTTATGAAGAAGTTCTTTTGTTCCCTGCGTGTCTTTATATGTTTCCATTCATCCGTATAACCGGTAAAAAGAGCAGGTGGTACCGTTAAATAATCCTTATTGTTATGTTAATTCAACGTAAACGCGCGAACACAATGGCAGAAATGATAACATAATGTTCACGTTTAAGCACATAGCGTAAACGTTTCAAGGCAAACGAAATATTGTTCTTTACAGTTTGCTCGGAAACAGACAAGCGCTGGGCAGTTTCTTTTATAGATAAAAGCTCATTCCGGGTTAATTTAAATACCGCCTTCATCATCCCCGGCATCTTTTCAATTTCTATCTCCAGTAATTGCTCAAGCTCCCGCGCCATTAATACATCTTCTGCCGGAAAATCGACCGCCGGTTCTGAAGATAAAAGCAGTTCTTCCCTCCGAATGCTGCGCTGCGAACGTACATACCAGTCTATAATTTCATATTTTGCCGCCTGAAATAAATAAGGATAAATGGTTTCTTCGCAAATGATGGTTTGGCGCTTATTCCAGAAAGCAATAAATATATCCTGCAGAATTTCCTGTGCATCAACAGGCGATTGTGTGCGCCTCAACAGATGTCGAAACAATACAGGTTGATAACGATCTATAAGACAAGAAAATGCTTGTTCATTATCTTGCCTCATTAAAGAAAGTAAAGCTGGATCAGAAAGATTTTTCACAGCGCCAAACTAAATAAAATCCCTTTTCTGAAAATTAAGCCATCATTAAGTTTGCAGTTTAGATTTACAACTTCATCAAATATTCATTTTCCACATGTGTTTATCTTCATAAGCCTGTGGTCAGGTCGAAATCAGGTAAATTCCCGCAAACATCGTATGTTTGTAAGGAATTAAGGGTAAGTCATAAAATAATATGAAATTATACGATAAAGTAATCGGTCAGATCAAAGCAGATATTTCGGGTGGCAAATACCAGGCAGGCGAAAAAATACCTGCGGAAGCTGAACTGATGAAACTGTATCAGGTTGGACGATCTACCATTAGAGAAGCAATCAAAATATTGGCCATCTCTGGTGTTGTTAAGGTTCAGCAGGGTTCGGGAACTTTTGTAAACGAGGTTACCCCCGATGTTAGCTTTGAACAAAAGCTAAAGCGTGCTGATTTTGAAGAAATTAACGCAGTAAGGGCCTTACTCGAAAAAGAAATTGTTAAGCTGGCCACGATCAATCATACAAATGCGCAATTAGATGTAATAGCCGGCGCATTGGAAAAACGTAAACTCGCCATTCGTGCCGAAAAGCCTACAGATTGTGCAGATGCCGATATTGAATTTCATATGGCCATCGCTAAAGCCGGTGGCAACACGGTACTTGCCGAGTTATATTATAGTTTTACACTTACCCTTCGAAACTTCTTTTCGGCCAGAGAAACACAGGGACTCAGTTATTTTGCCATGAACCACTACCTGCACCAGCAATTATTTGATGCCATTAAAAGCGGTAAGATTAAACAATCGCAAGTCGCCATCGAAAATATATTAAACAATAATTATTAAAATCAGACCAACCGGCCAGTATAACCATTTATATACTACACCCCCGCTCCTATTTCCAGACCGGTATTACCATTCTAAGATCAGATTTTCCGGATTTCATAGAATTTCATTATGTCCCGAAAGGGCATTTTAACCATTGTTAACCGCAATTAACAGCCTAACGAGACTGGCTCGTTTATCATATATTTGTCAGAATGCTTAAAAACATCATATGTTTAATAAAACATATGATGTTTAATTCGAAATCTTCTCTACGTTTGCTT
>JASLGV010000522.1 GCA_030149995.1 Pedobacter sp. | reverse complement strand
CGTTTGGCTTTTGCCACCTATTATGCCTGTTATGACTTGGATATCCGGATTCCGGACGATTTAAAGGTAATCGGTTTTTCAAGCCTTGAAATTGCCCCTTTGTTAAACCCATCGTTAAGTACTGTAACCCAGCCAGCCACCGAAATTGGCCGGCAGGCTGCTAAACTTTTGTTTCAGATTCTGGATGCCAACGGTACCGAAATACCCAATAAAACAGTGGTGCTGAAATCGAAATTATTTGAACGGAATTCTTCGCTTTAAATCCCTTTAAAAAACAGTTTAAAAACCTGCAAAAAAGCAAGTGTTTCTGCGGCTGTTTTTGCTCAAAAAAATCAGAACTTAGTGTAAAATAAGAAGAATTTTGACCCATTTTCGGGAACGTTCCCGAAAATGTAAGCTGAAAAACTTGATATTTGCCGGGAACGTTCCCGATAGATAGTGTAAAAACAGGCTTAGTGTAAATTATACACGTTTTAATCCATTGTTTTCCTCTTTAAATATCCTTTTAGGCGGTTTTTTGATGTGTGTTTGTGTTAAGTAATCACCCCGAAAGTGTTAAATTAAAGTTATTTCAGAAGTGCTTTTTTTGCCTGTTAAATTATTTTTTAAATATGTTTTGATTTTTCAATCAGGGCTGTAAATTAGTCCTTTGTGTAATTAACGAAAATATTTAACCAAATTTTTATACTTAAAAGAGCTTCGAATATGAAAGTATTTTACCTGCTAAAACAGGGGCTTCTGATGCTGTTTATTTTTGCAGCATTATCTGTAAAAGCACAAACCGGATCGGTGTCTGGTAAGGTGCTTGATGAAACCGGACAGCCCTTGCCAGGTGCTTCTGTTATTGTTAAAGGAACAGGCAGAAGTACCTCTGCAGATGCAAACGGTATTTATAAGTTAAGTGGCCTGCCAACTGGTACTGCAACCATTGCAGCAAGTTTTATTGGCTATCAGACACTTGAAAAGGCAGTAACCGTAACCGCTGCTGCAAATCTGAACTTTAATCTGGTGCCAGATGCACAGAAATTAAACGAGGTGGTTGTAATTGGTTATGGTACTTCAGAGAAAAAGAACCTGACCGGATCAATTGCCACGGTAAGTGCAAAAGATTTTCAGAAGGGTGCCATCACCACGCCAGAACAGCTGATTCAGGGAAAGGTATCGGGCGTAAACATTACCAGTAACAGCGGACAGCCAGGCGTAGGTAGTACCATTCGTATCCGCGGTGGGGCTTCTTTAAATGCCAGTAATGATCCTTTGATTGTAATTGACGGCGTACCTTTTAGTGGAAACGCTATTGGGAATGCACCAAGTCCTTTATCTTTAATCAACCCAAGCGATATTGAAACCTTTACCGTGTTAAAAGATGCCAATGCAACGGCTATCTACGGTTCAAGAGCCTCGAACGGGGTAATCCTGATTACAACGAAGAAAGGAAGTTCGGGTGCCCCGGTATTTAATTTCAGCAGCAACAACTCATTCTCTACAGTTGCCAAGAAAGTAGATGTACTTTCTGCGGCGCAAATCAGAGATTATGTAAATGCCAATTCGAATATAACATACGATGACGGTAAGAAATACAGTGATTTATTGGGAAAAGCCAATACAGACTGGCAGGATGAAATTTATCAGAATGCACTTACAACAGATAACTCATTGAGCCTTACAGGTTCTTTTAAAGGCGTGCCTTACCGTGTTTCGGCCGGTTATCTGAACCAGCAGGGCTTGCTTATTACCGATAAGCTTACCCGTGGAACCGGTGCCATCAGTATCTCGCCTAAGTTATTTGGCGATCACCTGAAGATTGATTTAAACTTAAAAGGTGCCATTACAGAATCGCATTTTGCAAATCAAGGTGCCATTGGTAATGCTTTACAGTTCGATCCAACACAATCTGTAAATGCCACCAATCAGTTTGGAAACTATTTTGAGTGGCTGCGTTCTGACGGAAGTTTAAACCCGAATGCACCCCGCAACCCGGTAGCGCTTATCAGACTACAGGATAATAACGGAAATGCAGAACGCAGTTTTGGTAACGTTCGGTTTGATTATGCTTTCCATTTCCTGCCTGAGTTACATGCGAATTTGAATTTAGGTTACGATGTTTCTAAAGGCTATGGTAGTGTTGCAGTACCTGCCTTTGCGGCACAGAGTTCGGCTACAAACGGATCTTTCAGCCGCTCGCTGGGTACACAAAGCACAAAAGTTTCTGAGTTCTATTTAAATTATGCACATACAGTAGAAAGCATTAAAAGTAGATTTGATGTAACAACCGGTTATGGCTATTATGACGATTCAAGCACCGGCTATAATTTTGCCAGCTACAATGCTCTGGGGCAATTGCAGGTAACGCCTGTGTTCCCGTTCTCAGTAGAGCGCAATAAATTGTTATCATACTATGGCAGGTTAATCTATACCTTCGATAACAAATATATCTTATCAGGTACCATGCGTGCAGATGCTTCTTCTAAGTTTTCTGAAGAAAACAGATGGGGATATTTCCCTTCTGCAGCGTTTACATGGAGAGCCATCGGTGAAAATTTCCTGAAAAACAGCAAAGTATTATCTGATTTAAAACTGCGTTTAAGCTACGGTATTACCGGTAATAAAGACGGTATCGGTAACTACGACTATATTTCTAAATACTATGCCAATACCAACACCGGTCAGTATCAGATTGGAAACAATTTCTATAATTACTACAGCCCGGCAGCATACGATCCGGATTTAAAATGGGAATCGACCACGACCTATAATGCCGGTTTGGATTATGGTTTCTTAAATGGCCGTATCTATGGTAGTATTGATGCTTACTTCAAAAAAACAAAAGATTTGTTAAGCACCATTAACATTCCGGTTGGTACCAACTTCAGTAACCTGTTAACCACCAATGTGGGTAACATGGAAGTAAGAGGTATTGAAGGAAACATTAATTTCTCGGTGATCCATAAAGATAACATCACCTGGGATTTAGGTTTTAACATTGCTTACAACAAAAGAAAAGTTACCAATTTAACACTTAACCCGGATCCGGCTTCAAAAGTAGGGGCAGGCGATATTGCCGGTGGTACAGGGGTAACCTTAAAGTACAATGCAGTTAACCAGGTACCAGGGGCTTTCTTTGTGTACAAACAAGTATACGATGCCAACGGAAAACCACTTGAAGGTGTTTATGCCGATTTAAACCACGATGGTGTAATCAATTCAGATGACCAGTATTTTTACAAATCGCCGGATCCAACTGTTACTTTAGGTTTTAATACTGCATTTACCTACAAAAAATGGACAATCAGCACCTTGTTGAGAGCCAACTTAGGTAACTACGTATACGATAACGTTTCATCAAACTTTGGTATTCAATCTAATATTTTAAGTCCGAGCGGTTTAATCAACAATACGAGTGTTGATTTCTTAAATACCGGTTTTAAAGGCAATCAATATTTAAGCGATTATTACATCAAAAATGCATCTTTCCTGAAAATGGATAATATAGGCTTATCATTCAATGCAGGCAAAATATCTAAAAACGGAACAGCCAACTTACGCATCAATGCAAACTGCCAGAATGTATTTGTAATTTCTAAATATAAAGGATTGGATCCTGAGTTAACATCCGGAATTGATTACAATCTGTATCCACGTCCGCGTACATACACATTAGGGTTTAATCTGGGTTTTTAATTGAATAATGATGAAAAATATATATAAAATATTACTGGTACCGGCGGTTTTGCTGCTATCATTAAATTCATGCAAAAAGGACGCTTTAAATTTAAAACCTACCAATGATGTAACGGCTGATATTGCATATGCAACACCTGCTGGTTATAAACAGCAATTGGTAAAATTATATGCGGCTTATGGTCTTACAAGTCCATCAGGTGCCGATGGAAGTGACATTGGCGGATTAAACTCTGGTTTTGCCGATTTCTTAAGGCTTTTCTGGATGTTACAGGAATTAACAACGGATGAGGCTGTATGTTCGTGGGGCGATACCGGAATTCCGGAACTTGACTACTCTACCTGGGATGCCAACAACCAGTTTATCCGCGGTTTGTATTCGAGAAGTATATTGCAGATTACCCTCGTAAATGAATACCTGCGCGAAAGCACAGAAGCAAAACTGGCCAGCCGTGGTATTACCGGTGCCGATGCGGCAAATGTTACCCGTTACCGTGCAGAAGCCCGTTTCTTACGTGCGTATCAATACTGGGTATTACTGGATGCATTTGGTAACCCACCATTTGTAACAGAAGCCAACGATATTGGTAAAACCCCACCAAAGCAAATTAAGAGAGCTGATTTATTCAGCTATATAGAATCTGAGTTAAAAGCAATTGAAGGCGATTTAGCTGAGCCACGTACAAATGAATACGGACGTGCCGATAAAGGAGCAGACTGGTCGT